>NZ_JBGCCL010000012.1:0-199377 GCF_041262505.1 Streptacidiphilus sp. MAP5-3 | reverse complement strand
GTCATCAAGACCGTGCCGGAGTCGAAGATCGTGGAGACCCTGATCGAGGAGGCCATGAAGCTGGCCGAGCAGATGCAGGACGCCGGCGCCCCGTCCGGTGCCCCCAGCGTCGACGTGCGGTGATCCGGCTCAGGGCCGAGAGGAGGAAGCATCCAACGGCGCCGAGGAGCGCCACGTCACTACAGGTACGTACGGAACGAAGGTGAGTCGATGTCCCTCCTCGAGACCATCCGCAGCCCCCACGACCTGCGCCGGCTGCCGCCGTCCGACCTGCCGCGCCTCGCCGAGGAGATCAGGGAGTTCCTGATCGACGCGATCACCCGCACAGGCGGGCACCTCGGGCCGAACCTCGGCGTGGTCGAGCTGACCATCGCGCTGCACCGGGTCTTCGACTCGCCGGCCGACCGGATCCTCTTCGACACCGGCCACCAGTCCTACGTCCACAAGCTGCTGACGGGGCGTCAGGACTTCGGCCGGTTCAAGAACCGCGGCGGTCTCTCCGGCTACCCCTCGCGTGCCGAGTCCGAGCACGACGTGATCGAGAACTCGCACGCATCCACCGTGCTCGGCTACGCGGACGGCCTGGCCAAGGCCAACCAGCTGCAGGGGTACCAGGACCGCCATGTCGTCGCCGTGATCGGCGACGGCGCGCTGACCGGCGGGATGGCCTGGGAGGCGCTCAACAACATCGCCGAGGCGGAGGACCGCCCGGTCGTCATCGTGGTCAACGACAACGAGCGCTCCTACGCGCCGACCATCGGCGGCCTGGCCAACCACCTCGCCACGCTGCGCACCAACCTGCGTACCACCCAGGGCTACGAGCGGGTCCTCTCCTGGGGCAAGGAGACGCTGCAGCGCACGCCCGTCGTCGGCGGGCCGATCTACGACGCGCTGCACGGCGCGAAGAAGGGCTACAAGGACGCCACCTCGCCCCAGGGCATGTTCGAGGACCTGGGCCTGAAGTACATCGGCCCGATCGACGGCCACGACGTCGACGCGGTGGAGTCCGCGCTGCGGCGGGCCGCCGGCTTCGGCGGGCCGATCATCGTCCACTGCCTGACCGAGAAGGGCCGCGGCTACCGGCCCGCCGAGCTGGACGAGGCCGACCACTTCCACCAGGTCGGCGCGATCGACCCGGTCACCTGCGAGCCGCTGCGGCCGGTAACCGGCGTCTCCTGGACCTCCGTCTTCGGCAAGGAGCTGGTCGAGATCGGGCGCGAGCGTCCGGACGTCGTGGCCATCACCGCGGCCATGCTCCAGCCGGTCGGCCTGCAGCCGTTCGCCCGTGAGTTCCCGGAGCGGATCTACGACGTCGGCATCGCCGAGCAGCACGCCACCGTCTCCGCCGCCGGGCTGGCGACGGCCGGGCTGCACCCGGTCGTCGCGCTCTACTCGACCTTCCTCAACCGGGCCTTCGACCAGGTGCTGATGGACTGTGCGCTGCACCGGTGCGGAGTCACCTTCGTGCTCGACCGGGCCGGAGTGACCGGTACCGACGGCGCCTCGCACAACGGCATGTGGGACCTGTCCATCCTGCAGGTCGTCCCGGGCCTGCGGATCGCCGCACCGCGCGACGCGGACCAGCTCCGTGCCGAACTGCGCGAGGCGCTCGACGTCGCCGACGCGCCCACCGTCGTCCGCTACCCCAAGGCCGAGGTCGGCCTGCCGATCACCGCGGTGGAGCGGATCGGCGGCGTCGACGTGCTGCTGCGCACCGGCCCGGCCGGACGCGCGCCCGAGGTGCTGCTGGTGGCCGTCGGCGCCATGGCGACCGCCTGCCTGGACGCCGCCGCGCTGCTGACCGCCGAGGGCCTCGGCACCACCGTCGTCGACCCGCGCTGGGTCAAGCCCGTCGACCCGGCCCTGACCGAACTCGCGGCCCGGCACCGGCTGGTGGTCACCGTCGAGGACAGCGGCCGGGTCGGCGGCGTGGGCGCGGCCGTGGCCCAGGCGCTGCGCGACGCCGACCTCGACGTCCCGACGCGCGAACTCGGCATCCCACAGCGCTTCCTGAGCCACGCCGCACGCGGTGAGATCCTGGACGAGATCGGCCTGACCGGTCCGGGTGTCGCCGCCCAGACTTCCGCCTTCGCCAAGGCCTTGGGGCTTACGCCGGGCGGCGATTTCCTGACGTCCGACCTGACGTCCGACTTCGTTGGAGGGGACCAGCACCATGGCAGCTGACATCAGCAGCGCGGCCGGAGACACCGTCGGTTCGCCCGGTGGCTTCGACCTCACGGCGCTGCTCGCCGCGCGCGGCGGCGAGCGCTACCGCCTGCACGCGGAGTACCTGAACCACCAGCTGCCGCGGATGCTGCACACCATCGGCTTCGACAAGGTCTACGAGCACGCCAAGGGCGCCTACTTCTACGACGCCGAGGGCAACGACTACCTCGACATGCTGGCGGGCTTCGGCATCTTCGCCCTCGGCCGGCACCACCCGGTGGTCCGTCAGGCGGTGCACCAGGTGATGGATCTGGAGCTGGCCGACCTGACCCGCTTCGACTGCCAGCCGCTGCCCGGCCTGCTCGCGGAGAAGCTGCTCGCCCACGCCCCGCACCTGGACCGGGTCTTCTTCGGCAACAGCGGCACCGAGGCGGTCGAGACGGCGCTCAAGTTCGCCCGCTACGCCACCGGCAAGCCCCGCGTCCTCTTCTGCGAGCACGCCTTCCACGGCCTGACCACCGGTTCGCTCTCGGTCAACGGGGAGGACGGCTTCCGCAAGGGATTCGCCCCGCTGCTGCCGGACACCGCGATCCCGCTGGGCGATCTGGAGCGGCTGGAGCGCGAGCTGCAGAAGGGCGACGTGGCGGCGCTGATCGTCGAGCCGATCCAGGGCAAGGGCGTCCACGCCGCACCCGACGGCTATCTGCGCGCCGCGCAGGACCTGCTGCACAAGCACAGGGCGCTGCTGATCGCCGACGAGGTGCAGACCGGCATGGGCCGCACCGGCGACTTCTTCGCCTACCAGCACGAGGCCGACGTCGAGCCGGACCTGGTGTGCGTGGCCAAGGCGCTCTCCGGCGGCTACGTCCCGGTCGGTGCGACGCTGGGCAAGGAGTGGATCTTCGAGAAGGTCTACTCGTCGATGGACCGGGTGCTGGTCCACTCGGCGAGCTTCGGCTCCAACGCCCAGGCCATGGCGGCGGGGCTGGCCACCCTGCACGTCTTCGAGGACGAGCAGGTGGTGGCCAACGCCCGCCGCGTGGGCGACCTTTTCCGGGAGCGGCTGGCGGCGCTCATCCCGAAGTACGAGATGCTGGCCGACGTGCGCGGCCGCGGCCTGATGATCGGGATCGAGTTCGGCCGCCCGCAGTCGCTCAAGCTGCGCACGGGCTGGACCGCGCTGCAGGCGGCTCGGAAGGGCCTCTTCGCGCAGATGGTCGTGGTCCCGCTGATGCAGCGGCACCGGATCCTGACCCAGGTCTCCGGGGACCATCTCGAAGTGATCAAACTGATCCCGCCGTTGACCATCGGTGAGGCGGAGGTCGACCGCTTTGTCGACGCCTTCACCGACATCATGGACGAGGCGCACAGCGGCACCGGGCTGATGCGCGACTTCGGCAAGACCCTGATCAAGCAGGCCGTCGCGGCCCGCTGACCCGCGAGGAGGCCGACCTGGATCAGACCTCCAGGTCGGCCTCTATCCTGCGCATCAGATGGCGGGCCATGGCCAGGTTGGCGCGCTGCCGGTCGAGTGCGAGGTACAGGAAGATGCCCTGGCTGCCCTGGTGGGTCAGCGGGCGGATGATGTGGTACTGACCGGTGAGCGTGATGAGGATGTCCTCGATCACTTCGTTGTGGAGATTGAGCATCTCCATCGTCCGCATCTTCGCCCGCACCACATCGGTGTTGCCGGCCGCCGCGACATTCAGGTCGAGTTCATTCCCGGCACCCAGAGTCCCGAGGGCCAGACCGCTGTTGTAGTCGACGATCGCGACGCCGACGGCGCCTTCGATCGCCATTGCATCCTTGAGTGCCGTTTCCAAGTTCCCCATGCGGTGACTCTAGGAGCGGCATTCGAAGACAACGGCGATATGTCAATATCCGATCGGAATTGACCGCTTGTTCTGGTGATCGAGATCACGTGCCTTCGGAAGCTTCACTGACACGCTGTCCGGCTTCCGGCCGCGGAGGAAGCGGCGCTCCCTCCAGATCTGCCGCATCCGCTCGTCGGTGCTCTCGACGACCGGCTCGAAGAGCGGCAGCGCCAACAGCACCAGTGCGCCGGCGGCCCAGCCGGCCAGCACGTCGGTCGTCCAGTGGGTGCCCAGGTAGAGCGTGGTGAGGCCGATGGAGAAACCCATCCAGCCGGCCAGGAAGGCGCCGATGCGACGCCAGCGAATCGCCAGGTAGGCGACGACCCCCCAGGTGACCACGGCGTTGGCGGTGTGCCCGGACGGGAAGATACCGCCGCCGAGGAAGATCTCGTTGGATCCGTAGACGTGCGCGTAGTGCGGGCCGAGGCGGCCCGTGGCTATCTTGACCGCGCCCACCGACATGTTGAGCAGCACCAGCGAGACGCCCAGCACCAGCAGTGGTCGCCAGGACCGCTGTCGCCAGCAGCGCCAGGTCAGCCAGGCCGACACCACGATCGCGGACGGCCCGCGCTGTCCGGCTATGACCCAGTAGTTCAGGAAGTTCAGGAACTCCGGCCAGTGCATGTACGGCTTGAATGCCATCACCTCCCAGTCCAGTGCGACCAGACGGGAGGTGGTGAAGACGGCGACGATCACCGTCGCGTAGGCGACGGCCGTGACGGCGAAGAGGATCTTGTGGGTGCGACTGAGCGGCCGCCAGCGTGGTTCACGGCTGGTCGGCTGCTCTGCGGCTCGCTCATGTGGTCGCTCGGCCCGTTCGAGCAGGGCGACCTCGGTCCTCTGGTTACGCACCCCTTCGACGTTACAGTGTTTCGGGTTGAGCCCTGCCGGGGTCGACGCCTTCGTGACAACCATGTGACCTGTTGGTTTGTCGGATCTGAATAAGCGTCGAGGTTTTCGACGAACTGATGTGATCTAGCTCATCCTTGTTCGCCAAGCGGTTTGCAACGTTGCCCTCGCGGGAAAGCGAACGAACAATTCCGGTCGTCAGTGATTTCAGGCCAGCCCGGCGTTGAGGGTCAACCCTCCGTCGAGGACCAGCGTCTGACCGGTGATCCACGCCGCCTGCTCGGACAGCAGGAACGCGATCGCGCCGCCCACGTCCTCCGGCTCGCCGAGGCGTCCCAAGGGGTACGCCTTGACCACCTGCTCCTCGTGGCCCGCGAACAGCGCCTCGGCGAACTTGGTCCGCACGACCGCGGGCGCAACCGCGTTGACGCGCACGGTCGGTGCCATCTCGTAGGCGAGTTGCTGCGTCAGCTGCACCAGTGCGGCCTTGCTCGCGCCGTACATTCCGATTCCCGGCGCGGGCCCGAGCGCGCTGATCGAGGAGACGTTGACAATCGCCCCGCCGTGTTCGCGCATCGACGCGGCGTGCACCAACTGCACCCAGCCGAGCGTCGAGACGAGGTTGATGTCGAGGATCTTGCGGGCGGCGTCGAGATCGAGATCGACCATGTTGCCGAAGACTGGATTGGTACCGACGTTGTTGACGAGGTGGTCGATTCGCCCGAACGCGTCCATGGCCCGGCCGATGGTCTCCTCGCGGTGCGCGGCGTCGTGGCTCTTCCCGGCCACGCCGAGGGCATGCGCGCTGCCGCCGAGCGCGGCGACCGCCTCGTCCAGGGAGGCGGCGTCCCGCCCGGTGAGGACGACCCGGTCCCCACGCGCGACGAGCGCCTGCGCGGCTGCGAACCCGATGCCCCGGCTGCCGCCGGTGACGAGCGCGACCTTTCCGGTGGGAGAGGGAGTGGTCATGAGGGGGTCCTTTGTCTTGCGGAGAGGGATACGGAAGGCAGTGGGGGAGTTGGAGCACGCCGGGGGCGCGGAGCCGCGGATCAGCACAGCCCCGCGCCCCCGAGGTGCTACCTCAGTTACTGCCTAGTCGAGCGGGCCGCCGGCGACGTAGACGACCTGGCCGGAGACGAAGCCCGCGCCCTCGCTCACCAGGAACGAGACGGTGTGGGCGATGTCGTCCGGCACGCCCACCCGCTGGACCGGGATCATGCTGGCTGCAGCCGCCTTGAACTCCTCGAAGCCCATGCCCACGCGCTCGGCCGTCGCCGCGGTCATGTCCGTGGCGATGAAGCCGGGGGCGACGGCGTTCGCGGTGACGCCGAACTTGCCGAGCTCCTTGGCGAGGGTCTTGGTGAAGCCCTGCAGACCCGCCTTGGCAGCCGAGTAGTTGGCCTGGCCGCGGTTGCCCAGCGCGCTGCTGGAGGAGAGGTTGACGATGCGTCCGTAACCGGCGTCGACCATGTGCTTCTGGCAGGCCTTGGACATCAGGAACGCGCCCTTGAGGTGCACGTTCATCACCGTGTCCCAGTCCGACTCGGACATCTTGAACAGCAGGTTGTCGCGCAGCACACCGGCGTTGTTGACCAGCACGGTCGGCGCGCCCAGTTCCGCGGCGATCCGGTCGACGGCCGCGGCGACCTGCTCGCCGTTGCTGACGTCCGCGCCGACGGCGATCGCGCGGCCGCCCGCGGCGGTGATCTTCTCGACGGTGTCCTTGCCCGCCGCCTCTTCCAGGTCGACCACGGCGACGGCGAAGCCGTCCGCCGCGAGGCGGATCGCGGTGGCGGCGCCGATGCCGCGCGCGGCTCCGGTGACGATGGCGACGCGGTTCTGCTCGGTCATGGGGTGCGTTCTCCTGACGAGGGATGAGTGGGGTGAGTGGGGCGGGCGGTACGACACGAGGTGGGGCTTGGGTTCGCGCCGCGCGAGCGAGCGCTCGTGGACCTCGTCCGGGCCGTCGGCGAAGCGCAGCGTCCGCGCCACCGCCCGGAGTTGGGCCGGCGGAAGTCCGTCAGCGGGCGGCCTTTCCCGCGAGGGTGTCCAGCGCCAGCGCGACCAGCGGCGGGACCATCGCACCCAGGTGCGAGAAGCCGTCGCCGACGGTCTTGCCCTGGATGAAGCGGAAGTGGATCCCCTCCGCGATGATCGCCAGCTTGTACTGGGCGAACGCGGTGTACCAGGGGAGAGGGGTCAGGTCGAGCCCGGTGGCCGCGGCATAGCGTTCGACGAGTTCGTCCATGCCCGGGAAGCCCAGCTCGGGGCTGACCGCTCCGGCGACGGGGTTGCCCGGCATTGTCCCGGCGATGTCCCAGTACACCTTCATCAGGCCGACGTCGGCGAGTGGATCGCCGAGGGTGGCCATCTCCCAGTCGAGGACGGCGGCGATGGTGTCGTCGGCTGCGGCGATGGTGTTGTCCAGGCGGTAGTCGCCGTGCACGATCACGGCCCGCTGGCTGGTGGGTACGCCTTCGTTCAGCCGCTGCTGCAGCTCCTCCATCCCCGGGATCTCGCGGCTGCGGGAGCCCTCGAACTGGCGGTGCCAGCGCGCCACCTGCCGCAGGAGGTAGCCCTCGGGCCTGCCGAAGTCGCCGAGGCCCACCGAGGCGGGGTCCACCGCGTGCAGCCCGGCCAGCACGTCGACCAGGCGGAAGGAGAGGGCACGGGCCCGCTCCCGGCTAAGACCGGCCGCGTCCTCGGCGGTGCGGTAGACGGTGCCCTGCACCTCGTCCATCAGATAGAAGGGGGCACCGATCACCTCCGGGTCCTCGCAGAGCAGGTGCACCCCGGGGACCGGAACGGCGGTGTCCGCGAGCGCCGCGATGACCCGGTGCTCGCGGGACATGTCGTGGGCGGTGGCCAGCACGTGGCCGAGCGGCGGGCGGCGCAGGACCCAGCGGGTCTTGCCGTCGGTCAGGCGGTAGGTGAGATTGGACTTCCCACCGGAGATCAGCTCGGCCTCAAGCGGCCCGGTTCCGAGGTGGTCGCGCAGGCGGTCCAGATCCAGCCCCGGTGGCGTCGGAGTGCTCATGCCGGTCACCATACCGACTAGTAGGTATGGGGGCTAGAGTGGCTCGCACCACCTTGACCTCCGGACCGGTCCACGTTGCGGTACTCGGTTCGGCGATCGGTACAGCGGTCGATTCGATCCCGATTCGGGGGTCGGTGCGGTCGAATTCGGCCCAGGACGGGCTGGATTCGTACACACGATGTACAGATCCGGGGTCAGAGGATCCACAGATCCTGCGACACACGAACAGACGAAGTCGAGCAGACGAGTAGAAGGGGTGAGGGCGCCGATGGCCCAGGTCGACATGGCGGTCCCCGTCCAGGAGCGCCTGCTGGCAGCAGCCAGCAGTCTCTTCGCGGAGCGAGGATTCGCGCCCACCTCGGTCCAGGAGATCGTGGAGCTGGCCGGGGTCACCAAGGGCGCGATGTACCACTACTACTCGTCCAAGGACGACCTGCTGCAGCAGATCTACACCCGGCTGCTCCACGTCCAGGCGGAGCGGCTCGACGCGATCGTCGCTCGTGACGTCCAGGTTGACCTGCGGCTTTCCGCTGCGGCTGCCGACGTCGTGGTGACCACGCTGGAGCACCTCGACGACGCGATGGTCTCCTGGCGGTCGATGCACATGCTTCCCGCCGACCGGTTGGCGCAGGTGCGCGCGGACCGTCGGCGGTACCACGAACGGTTCCGCGCACTGATCGAGGAGGGCCAGTCCGCGGGCCTTTTCCGGGCCGACGTTTCGGCGGATCTGGTGACCCATCAGTTCTTCGGCGGAGTTCATCATCTCGGCAGTTGGTACCGCGTAGACGGGGAGTTGACGCCTGCGGCAATCGGTGCTGCCTTTGCCGAGCTTTTGCTTCGGGGCTTGCAACCGTCCTGACCCGACCACTCCGGATCGACTCGGATCACGATTGGATCGCAGCTCTCTGCGCCATGTCGCCTTGGTCTGTCTGGTTTGTATAGTGTCCGCCAGCAGCCGACGGCTGTCCGGCGGAAACTGTCCGTACACAGGACCCCCACACGGTACCTGCCCGCGGTTTCGCCGCTCACGAGCCGAACGCGCCCACCCACAGGGGCTTCAGCGTCGGTCGAACACATCAGGACGGTCCTATGGTGCTGGGGGATATCGACATGACGGGTACGCCGATCCGCTTGTCCCAGTCGCCAGGTCAGCTGATCCGCATAGCCCAGCAGGTCCACACCCGACTGTGGACCGAGCACGTCGGATCGGATCTGACCGCTCCCCAGTACGCCGCGCTGATCGCCTTGGCTCTCGAGCCCGGGGCGGACCAGCGCACGGTGGGGGAGCGCGCCTCCTTGGACAAGGCGACCATGGCCGAAATGGTCGGTCGCCTGGTTCGACGCGGCCTGGTACTGCGCCGACGCGACCCGGCAGACGGTCGCCGCAAGCTGCTCACCCTCTCTCCCCACGGCGAGCAGGTCATGCACGACGCCTCCGTCGGGGTGGCCGTCGTCCAGCGTGAACTGCTGGTCCCGCTCGAGGAGTCGGAGCGGTCCGAGCTGATGATGGCGCTGGCCCGGATGGCCCGGATGGAGAACCTGGCGCTGGAGACCATGGTGGACGCCCGTCCGCTGCTGGACGCTCCACGCGTCATCGGCTACCTGATCCGGGTGGCCCAGCAGGTCCACACCCGGTTCTGGACCGAGCTGGTCTCCGGTGAGCTCACCGCGCCCCAGCACGCCGTCCTCGACGCGCTCTCCGTCGAGCCGGACATCGACCAGCGCACGGTCGGCGAGCGCACCTCGCTCGACAAGGCGACGATGGCCGAGCTCATCAGCCGCCTGGTCCGACGCGGCCTGGTGCTGCGTCGGCGCGACCCCGCCGACGGCCGTCGCAACCTGCTGGCACTGGCCCCGGCCGGTGTGCGCCTGCTGGAGGAGGTCTCGCCCGGCGTCGCCGAGGTCCAGTCCCGCCTTCTGGAGCCGCTGGACGAGGCCGAGCGGACCCGCGGGCTCTTCCTGCTGGCACTCACCGCGCGTCTCGCCGAGCGCTGACGGGTTGTGAGCCCGGACACAGCGGGCTCGCCGTCAACGATGGCCGATAGTTGATCGTTTGCACGGTTCGGTGCTCCCCGACGACCGCCTTCTCCTTCGGGAGGAGGCGGTCGTTTCTTTCGTCCCCCCGCCGTTCACGCAGGCCTTACCCAGGTCGGATGGCGGCGCGGCGGCGGCAGGCGCGGCTGCCGAGCCGCCCCGCCGAACGGCGCTCCACTACGGAGTCGGGTAGTAGAAGGCTCGTTGAAATCGCGGGAAACGGCTTGCTATCAATGGCGTTGTCGCAACGGCGGCCCCGCCTTCGCCGGGTTGCCCGTAAACCGGCACGAGCCCTGAACCGGCGTGCCACTGGCGCCGTCCGGCTCCGCAGCGCACCTGTCCCGTGCTGCGGAGCAGAGGCGGACGCGCCACCAGCCAACCGATTGCGAGCTCCTTTCTCCATGCCTCCCACGCTTCCCCTCGGCCTGCGCAAGCGCGGCGTCGTCATCGCCTCCTCCGTCGCGGCCGTCGGCCTCGCGGCAGGCGTCGCGGTCGCCCTGCCCGGCAACGGCGCGAGCAGCGTGGTGGCCGACCCCAACGCCCGTGCCGCGGTCGCCAGCGCCAGCGCGCAGGCCCAGCAGGAGGCGGCTGCGGCGAAGGCGGCTACGGCAGCCAAGGTTGCCGCCGCCAAGGCGGCCGTGGAGAAGGCGGCGGCTGCCAAGGCCGCGGCCGAGAAGGCCGCCGCGGAGAAGGCTGCGGCGCAGAAGGCTGCCGAGCGTGCGGCGGCGGATGCGGCCGCCGCGGCCAACCGTTCCGAGGAGCGGGCCCGGATCGCCCAGTCCACCCCGCAGGCCGCTCCGCAGACGCAGCAGCCCCAGCAGGCGGCCCCGGCCGCGCCGAGCGGCACCCCTCAGGAGATCGCCGCGCAGATCGTCCCGGCGGACCAGCTGGCCTCGTTCGACCAGATCATCTCCCACGAGAGCGGCTGGAACGTCACCGCGACCAACCCCTCCTCCGGCGCGTACGGCCTGGCGCAGGCCCTGCCGGGCTCCAAGATGGCCTCGGCGGGCTCGGACTGGCAGACCGACCCGGCCACCCAGATCCGCTGGGCGCTGGGCTACATGGACTCCACCTACGGCAGCCCGAACCAGGCCTGGGTCTTCTGGCAGGCCAACGGCTGGTACTAGGACTGGCGCCAGCTCTTCGGCGGACGCGCCACCCCAGCGGCGCGGGGCCCAGCTGATCTGCGGCTCCGCCGCGCCTCTTGCGTGCTTCTCCTGTGCCCCATGCTTCACGTTTTCGCCATGACCTCTGGACACAGGGGCGAACGCACTGCCACGATCTTGCCCTCTGTGAGATAGGGCGTCAGCACCAGCTCCGACGCCTCAGCGGAGGAGGAGGCGTCCGTGGCCGGCAGCACCAGCGAACCCTGGCACCGCTTCTACGCGCCCGGCGTCCCGCAGCGGCTGAGCATTCCGAACGTCTCCGTCAGCGGGCTGCTGGACGAGGCCGCCGCGCGGCACGGGCGGCGGACCGCACTGGTGTTCTTCGGGAAGAAGACCAGCTACCGCGCGCTCCAGCGCGCCGTCGCGCGGTTCGCCGCCGGGCTCGCCGCGCTCGGGGTGTCGCGGGGGGACCGCGTCGCGCTGGTGATGCCCAACTGTCCGCAGTACGTGGTCGCGTTCTACGGCGCACTCAAGCTCGGGGCCGTCGTCGTCCCGACGAACCCGCTCTACACCGAGTCCGAACTCGCCCACCAGCTCAAGGATTCCGGCGCAGTCGTCGCCCTCGTGTACGACGGCGTCTTCGCGCGCGTCGATGCGGTCCGGGGCCGGACGGCCCTGCGGCACGTGGTGGTCGCCTCGCTGCTGGACGCGTTGCCCGCGCGGACGCGGCTCGCGCTGCGGTTGCCGCTCGCCCGCTCGCGCGAACTCCGCGCCAGACTGCGGACGGAGCTGCCGCAGGACGCCGACCGGGTCCCCTTCGCCGATGTCGCGCGCGCCCGGCTCCCCCGCAAGGGCGAGGCTCAGCTCGCGCAGGGGCCGGTGAGCCCGCGCAGCGCCGTCGCCGTGCTGCAGTACACGGGAGGGACGACCGGAACGCCCAAGGGCGCGATGCTGACGCACCGCAACCTCGTCGCCAACGCACACCAAGTGCGGGCCTGGTACCCGCAGTTGCGTCCGGGACGGGAGACCCTGCTGGCCTGTCTGCCGATGTTCCACGTCTACGGCATGACGATGTGTCTGGGCGTGGCGGCCACCGCGGGCGCGCGGACCGTCCTGCTGCCCAGCTTCGACCCGGAGTTGGTGGTCCGGACGCTGCGCCGGTGGAAGCCGACGCTCTTCCCGGGCGTGCCGCCGATGTACCAGGCGCTGATGCAACGGGCCGAGCAGCACGGGCCCGAACTCACCCGCGCGCTACGGTCGGTGCGCTACTGCATCTCCGGTGCCATGCGGCTGGAGCCGGAGACGGTGGACCGGTTCCAGGAGTTGACGGGTGGTCATCTCGTGGAGGGTTACGGGCTGTCGGAGGCGTCGCCCGTCGTGCTGGCCAATCCGCTGAACGCCAACGCCCGTCCGGGGACGGTCGGCGTCCCGCTGCCGGGGACCGAGGTGCGGATAGTCGCCGAGGACGACCCGGCGAAGCAGCAGCCCTTCGGCGTGGCGGGGGAGTTGGTGGTGCGCGGGCCGCAGGTCTTCGGCGGTTACTGGCACGAGCGCGAGGACAGTGCGGCAATGCTGCACGACCACTGGCTGTTCACCGGCGACATCGCGGTGATGAGCCCGGACGGGTTCGTGACCGTCATCGACCGCAAGCGCGACGTGATCATCGCCTCCGGGTTCAGCATCTTCCCCAGCGAGGTCGAGGAGGTGCTGCTCGCGCATCCGGCGGTCGCGGACGCGGCGGTGGTCGGCGTGCCGGACGAGTACCGGGGCGAGACGGTCAAGGCGTGCGTGATCGTCCGGCCCGGCAGCCGACTCACCGAGCGGGCGCTGATCGACTACTGCGCCGCTCGGCTCACCGGCTACAAGGTGCCGAAGATCGTGGAGTTCCGCTCGGACGCGCTGCCGCGGAACATGCTGGGCAAGGTGCTGCGCCGCGTCCTGCGCGACGAGCACCTCGCGGCTCAGGCCTGGGCGGACGAGCCTTCCGGGTGAGCGCGGGACGACCCGGCCTCACCCTCGTCCTCGGCGGCCTGGTCCTCAGCGGTGTCGTCCTTGGCAGCAGCGTCCGCAGCCTCGGCAGCTTCCTCGTCCAGGGCCCGCTGCATGCTCGACGGGAGGGCGGGCAGCTCCATGCCGGCCTGCTTGAGCGCCTCGGCGAAGGTCGGGGAGTTGTCCCAGATCGACCGGAAGGCGAGCGTCAGCGCGGCGGCCAGGGAGGGATGCCGGATGCAGAGCGTCGTCGTCGCGCCGTCACGGGCCACCGGGTCCGGCATGTCGCAGAGGACGGTCGAGCCGTCGGCGATGATCATCTTCAGCGGCAGGTCCTCCGCGATCCGGATCTCCTCGCCGGCGGCGACGAAGAGGTTGATCACCTCGAGCAGCGCCGGGTCCTCCAGCACCGCGCGGCTGTACAGCGAGCGGA
The DNA here is from genome assembly GCF_041262505.1 of Streptacidiphilus sp. MAP5-3. Taxonomy (NCBI): domain Bacteria; kingdom Bacillati; phylum Actinomycetota; class Actinomycetes; order Kitasatosporales; family Streptomycetaceae; genus Streptacidiphilus; species Streptacidiphilus sp. MAP5-3. Next base: position 185,889 of record NZ_JBGCCL010000012.1, on the reverse strand, counting down.
CGGTGCGTCCGGCGGCGTGCAGGCGGGCGCTGGCCTCGAGGCCGGCGATGTTCTCGGTGGGGGTGTACCACGGCGGCCTGGAGAAGCTCAGCAGCTCGCGCTCGGCGGTGGACTGGAGCCGGGCGAAGCGCTCGGTGATGTCCGCCGGGTCGCGGAGCACCTCGACGTAGTCCAGCGGGTCGGTGTGGGTGCGACCGCTCTCGAAGGTGGGCTTGAGCTCGCGGGCCAGCTCGGTGGAGAGGCGCTCCAGACGGCCGAGTGAGCGGCGCTGCTGCTCGATCAGGCGCTCGACGGCGGTGTCCGGCGCGACCGCCGAGTAACCGGCGACCCGTCCGGGGTGGAGTATCGCCAGCTGTCGGCGGATGAGCCCTTCGAGCACGTCGTACACGCGCTGGCGGGGTACACCCGCTTCCCTGGCGACTTCCGCCGCCGTGAAGACGTCGCGGCGGATCAGGGCGAGGTAGACCCGGGCCTCGTAGTTCGTGAGGCCCAGCTCCTCCAGGTCGGCTGCGCGTCGATCGTCCGTCTGCATGCTGGCACGTTAGCGGCGAGAGTGCGGGTGCTGGCAAGCGCCATCCGCGAGTTGGGGGTCTTTGGGCTCCAAGTGGGGGGACTTTTCGGGACAGGACGGGCTTGACGTGGGCCGAAGTGGCCTCTTGTGGGTCGTTCTTGTGTCGGCTAGGTTACTCACAGCGGACACCACCAGCAGGGGTGACTCGCCAGTTACTTGTCATGTTCATACCCTCTTTGGTCTCGTTCATGTCTCGATCCGGTATCGGTATGAAACTTACCTGCCGTACGGCAAGTTTGGGCGAGAGCGCTGTCGTACCTATGCAGTACGGTGCGTCGCATGTCAGAGATCTCGACCGACACCCCGGTCACCCCGCCCGGCTCGGAGGCTCCGGCCGAGGGCCCCAACTACCTCAGCCACAAACAGATCATGGTCGTCATGGGCGGCCTGATGGCAGGCATGCTGCTGGCGGCGCTGGACCAGAGCATCGTCGGTACGGCCCTGCCCACGATCGTGAGCCAGCTCGGTGGCATCGACAAGCTCTCCTGGGTGGTCACGGCCTACCTGCTCACCTCGACCGCAGCCACCCCGCTCTGGGGCAAGATCTCCGACCTGTACGGCCGCCGGATCACCTTCCAGACCGCGATCGTCATCTTCCTGATCGGCTCGGCGCTGGCCGGCCTCAGCCAGAACATGGGCGAGCTGATCGGCTTCCGCGCCGTCCAGGGCATCGGCGGTGGCGGTCTGATGTCGCTCGCCTTCGCCATCATCGGCGACGTCATACCGCCTCGTGAGCGTGGCCGTTACCAGGGCCTGATGGGTGCGGTCTTCGGTCTGGCCAGCGTCGCCGGTCCGCTGCTCGGCGGTTGGTTCACCGACTCGATCGGCTGGCGGTGGATCTTCTACATCAACCTGCCCGTCGGCATCGGCGCACTGATCGTCTGCTCCTTCGCGCTCAAGCTGCCGGTCAACCGCCGCGAGCACAAGATCGACTTCCTTGGCTCGCTGATGATCGTCGCGGGCGTCACCAGCCTGCTGCTCTACCTGAACTGGGCCGGCACCTCCTACGGCTGGGCCTCCTGGCAGGGCCTGTCGCTGGCCGGCGGCTCCGTCCTGCTGACCATCCTCTTCTGCCTGGTCGAGATGCGTGCGGCCGAGCCGATCCTGCCGATGCGGCTCTTCCGGAACCCGGTCTTCCGGATCGGCAACGGCTTCGGCTTCTTCGCCGGTTTCGCCATGTTCGGCGGCATCATCTACCTGCCGGTCTACCTCCAGGCCGTGCAGGGCATGTCCGCCACCAAGTCCGGTCTGGGCATGCTGCCCGCCGTGGCCGGCATCATGGTCACCTCGGTCCTCTCCGGCCGGATCATGGCCAAGACGGGCCGTTACAAGATCTTCCCGATCCTCGGCGCGCTGATCCTCATAGGGTCGCTGGTGCTGCTGAGCCGGCTGACCAACCACACGCCGTACTGGGAGGTCGCCCTCTACGCCTTCGCCTTCGGCGCGGGCCTGGGCATGACCCTGCAGACGCTGGTGACGGCCATCCAGAACTCGGTCGACTTCCGCGACATGGGTGTCGCCACCGCCTCGGCCACCTTCTTCCGCCAGATCGGCGCTGCCATCGGCACCGCCATCTTCGGCACGGTGCTGACCAGCCGCCTGACCCACTACCTGACGCAGGAGTTCGCCGGCGCCCCGGGTGGCGGCACGTCCCTCAAGGGCCTGGACGCCAACAACGTCCAGGCCATCCACGCCCTGAAGGAGCCGGCCAAGGGCCTGGTCACGGCGGCCTTCGCGCACGCCATCGGCGACCTGTTCCTGATCGGTGTGCCGTTCATAGTGGTCGCGCTGTTCTTCGGGCTGGCGCTCAAGGAGATCAAGCTCAAGTCGAGCGAGGGCACCCCGGAGGCCGCCGAGGCCACCGAGGGCGCTGAGGGTCCGGTCACCCCGGCTGCTGCGGTCGCCGGCCAGGAGACGGTTTCCGGGCTCGGATCGTCGGCCATAGTGCCCGCCGGCCAGCAGGTTCCCCAGGAGGTTCCGGTGAGTGGCAGCATGGTCCACGGCTTCGTGCGGGGCGGCGAGGGCGGCCCGGTGGGCTCCGCCACGGTCACCCTGATCTCGCTGCAGGGGCGGCAGTTGGGCCGCGTGGCGGTCGCTGCGGACGGTGGCTACCGGCTGGCCGCGCCGGGGGCGGGCAGCTATGTGCTGATCGTCGCGGCCGAGGGTCATCAGCCGAACGCCTCCACGGTGGCTGTCGGCGATGCCCCGCTCGGCCACGACGTGGTGCTCTCGGGCACCAGCGGTCTGCTCGGGATGGTGCGCGCGGCGGCTGACCAGCGGCCGGTCGCCGAGGCGATGGTTGTGGTCACCGACGTCCGTGGCGAGGTGCTGGCCACGGGCAAGACCGCTGAGACGGGCGCCTTCACCTTCGAGGGTCTGATGTCGGGCACGTTCACGGTCGCCGTCAACGCCACCGGGTTCCGTCCGGCCGCGCTGCCGGTCGAGGTCGGCACGGCGGGTCCGTCCCGGATCGAGATCGAGCTGGCCGCCGGCGCGCAGATGCAGGGCACCATCCGTGCGGCTGCGGACCACCGGCCCCTGATCGACGCCCGGGTCACCCTGGTCGACGTGGCCGGCAACGTCGTGGGCACCGCGACCACCGGTGAGGACGGCAGCTACGCCTTCACCGACCTGGACGCGGGTGACTACACGCTCATCGCCAGCGGCTACCCGCCGGTCGCCTCTGCGCTGACCCTGGACGGACGCGGCGAGAGTGCCCACGATGTGGAGCTCGGCCACCCGGACGAGTGACAGAACGGGCGAACGGCCTGCGTCGTCGAGCGTGAAGGCGTAGGCCAGTGTGGGGACGTACGGGATCCGGCGTCCTCGGCGCAGCAGAGGGTCGAGGACGCCGGAGCCCGTCACTGACTGATCGGGAGCAGCAATGACCACTCACTCCGGTGAGGGCGGCACGGGGCTTCGTGCCCGGGTTCGGACGAGGGATGGGTGGGCGGTGCGGCACGCGGTGCTGACCGTCACGGACATGACGGGCAGTCAGGTGGTGCGGGCGACCGCGGACGACGACGGGTTGGTGTGCACGCAGGCGCTGCCGCAGGGTGTGTACACGGCGATCGTGACTGCGGTCGGTTATCAGCCGACGGCTTCGACGGCGATCGTGGCGTCGTCGGGGCGGGCTGATCTGGGCAGTCTGGTGCTGGCCCGGCAGGGTGGGGTGGAGCTTCCGCCGCCGGGGCCGTGGACGGTCGATCCGGCGCATTCCTCGGTGGGTGCGGTCGCGCAGCATCTGGGGATCTCCAGTATTCGCGGTCACTTCGGTGAGTTCCGTGGGCAGGTCGAGATCGCCGAGCGGGTCGAGGAGTCGCGGGTGTTCGCCGTGATCGGTGCGGCGTCGATCGACACGGGCAACAAGATGCGTGACGACCACCTGCGTTCGCCGGACTTCCTGAACGTGGACGCCCAGCCGGAGATCACCTACCGCAGCACCGGCGGTGTGTCCCCGGCGGGCCCGGACCGTTGGACGGTCCATGGCGAGTTGACGATGAACGCGGTGACGCGGCCGGTCGATCTGGACCTGACCTACCTGGGTACGGGCCCCGACCCGTGGGGCGGTACCCGGGCGGCGTTCCGGGCGACGGCCGAACTGCACCGCGAGGACTTCGCGATGAACTACAACCAGGTGGTCCAGGTGGGCATCGCGGCCATCGGCACCACACTCCGCGTGGAACTCGACATCCAGGCCGTACAGGGGACCACCCTCCCGATGGCGTGACGGCTGCCCCGTCACGATCACACGTCGAACCCCACGTGGACGTGGTCGTGGTGGGTGTCGTCACTGAAGAACTGGTCCGGCGTCCCGCCGCTCAACAGGTAGGGCCCGCCCACGTTGTAGGACCCGGCCGCCGCTGCCGCGCGCATGAAGCCCTCCACCAGGGCGCGCGGCGTGGCCGGGTCGATGACGGCCTGGCCGTCGATCCGCCAGACGTCGAAGGCGCGTCCCTTGGGGTGGTCGCTCGGCCGGGTGGTCCCGAAGACGTCGATCGGATGGCCGGAGCGGACCACGCTCAGCTCGATCCGATGGCTGTGCGACAGCGTCAGCATCGCCTCCAGCGCGCTGTCGTGGATGGTGCCGCTGAGCACGTCCGCATGTGCTGCCGGAGGCAGTGTGATCGCGTCCGAGCCGAGCACCGCGCGGGCGGCGGAGCTGAGCGCGGAGGGCGCCAGCGCCGGGCCGGGGACGGCGGGATGAAGTGCCGTCACCTGCCAGAGCGGCTGCGCGCTGCTGAGCCGTACGTCCACGGTGGTCCCGCCGCTGTCCGCGGTCGTGGTGTCGGCGGTGTCGGTGTGTCCGGGGGTGTACTGGCGGCAGACCACGAGCACGCTGGCCGCATCGCTGAGGATTCCGCCGTACTGCGCCTCCAGTACCTGCAGCGCGGCCTCCGGCGCGGAACCCAGCAGGCCGCCCGCCTGGGCGGCGAGTCCCGGGTCGTAACCGGCCGCGGCTGCCCGGCGCGCCGCAGCGGCCTCGCCCGATCCGCCCACCGGCCAGCTTCCCAGCGCCTCGATCAGCCGCACCGCGCGGAGCTTCACCTGCGGGTCGATGTCGTTGCTGCTGGGCTGCCACGCGGTCGTCGCCGGCAGTGCCGCCGCGCTCGACGTGTGCGTGGAGGGGACAGCGGACGACGGTAGCGGTGTGGGATGCGAGGTCGTGGAGGTCGCGGACGCTCCGGTCGGGCTGTGTGTCGCCGAGGAGCAGGCCGCGACAAGACCCACCACCGCGCCCGCGCCGACCGCGAGCACGCTGCGTCTGCTGACGACCGGCCCGGCCGCGTCAGGAATGCCCACGGCTCCAGTCTGCCCCCGCCGGACGCAGGCCGGGGCAGGGGCCGCAAGGGACTCAGCCGGAGGCGCGTGCCATCTGGTCCAGGTCGCGGAGCAGCGCGGGCAGCTCCGGGCCGCGGCCGACCGGGATGATCTCGTGCGGCTTCTCGTCGAGCAGCAGCAGTGCGATGTCCTCCGTGTGCGCCGCGAGGCTCCAGCCGGGCCCGTCGGCACGGACGATCCGTGCGCCGTCCGGGGCCGGGGCGGAGCGCACCCGACCGGCGGGCGGCGGGTCGCTGGTGTAGCCGCGGGCCTGGTCCAGGGCTCGCTGGACGTGCTGCGGAGGCTGGGCGCCCGTGGAGTCAAAGCTTGCGCCCTCGGCGACCTGGTGGCGCCAGGTGAGCCAGTGCTTGGCCACCTCGTCCGCGGCCAGCCGCCGGTGCGCCGGGCCCCAGGCCTGCGGGTCGGGGGCCCGCAGCAGCACCGGGTGGTCGCCCTGCGGGTCGTGCGGCTCGGGGATGTCGGGCGTGGCGATGGTGATGGCCAGCGGCCAGCCCGCGACGGTGTCGACGACGGTGCGTTCGGGCGCGGCCAGCTCGTACTCCATGCCGCAGTCCCAGGCCGCTATCGCGCAGCCGACCAGGGCCGCGTCGTCGCAGACCACCGTCCAGCGGGCACCGGTGCCGTCCTGGCCGAAGAGCAGGCCGTAGCCGTCGGACCAGGGCTCCACACCGAGCGCGGCGCAGGCCTCCGGGTAGTCGTCCCCGAGCACGCTCGGGAACTGCGCTGGGGTCACCAACAGCGCCGTGAGCACGTAGAACGTGTCCAGCTCTTCCTTCGCGGCCATGGTGCCTGCCCCTAACTTGCCTTGCTGTGTCCGACTGATCTGCTGCCCCCCGATGGGGCCTCATGCTAGTGACGCGTCGGTAGCGTTTGCCAGGGACGAAAGGGACGGGCCGTCGTATCGTGCCGCAACGTTTCGGCTTCGATACGACGGCCCGTCCCTGGTTAGGCCGATCGGGTGAGAGAGGAGCGGGCTGGACAGCTCAGCCGCTGGTGACCGCCCGCAGGCTCTCCTTGAGGGAGGACATGGTGGCCAGCACGGCGGTCGGCTCGTAGCCGCAGTGCGCCATGCAGTTGTCGCAGCGGGGGTCCTTGCCGCGGCCGTAGTTGTCCCAGTCCGTCGAGTCCAGCAGCTCCTGGTAGGAGTCGACGTAGCCGTCGGCCATCAGGTAGCACGGCTTCTGCCAGCCCTTGAGCGAGTAGGACGGGATCGCCCACGGGGTGCACTCGAAGTCGGTCTTCCCCTCCAGGAAGTCCAGGTAGAGCGCGGAGTGGTTGAGCCGCCACTTCTTGCGGCGGCCGTCCCCGAAGGCCTTCTTGAACAGCTGCCGGGTCTGCTCGACGCCGAGGAAGCGGTCCTGGTCCGGGGCCTTCTCGTAGGCGTAGCCGGGCGAGATCTGCATCCGGTCGACCTTGAGCTCGTCGTTCAGGTAGTCCAGCACCTCGATGATGTCCTGAGGGCTGTCGTTGTTGAAGAACGTCGAGTTCGTGTAGACCTGGAACCCGGCCGCCTTGGCCTGCCGGATGGCCGCGATGGCGTCGTCGAAGACGCCTTCCTTGCTCACCGACTCGTCGTGCCGCTCACGCAGCCCGTCGATGTGGACCATCCAGGCGAAGTTGCGGTGCGGCTTGAACTTGTGGATGTGCTTGGGCAGCAACAGCGCGTTGGTGCAGAGCACCACGAACTTGCCGCGCTTCAGCAGCTGCCGCGTGATCTCGTCGATCTGCGGGTGCATCAGCGGCTCGCCACCGGCCAGCGACACCATCGGTGCGCCGGACTCCTCCACGGCGGCGACGGCCTGCTCCACCGGCATGCGCTGCTTGAGCACACTGGCCGGGTGCTGGATCTTGCCGCAGCCCTGGCAGGCCAGATTGCACGCGAAGAGGGGTTCCACCTCGACGATCAGTGGGAACTTCTCGCGGCGGGCAAGCTTCTGCTTGAGGAGGTACGTGCCCATCTTGACGGTCAGATTGAGTGGGAGTCCCATGATCCATGTCTCCGTTCCCGCGGGCCGCGGGTCCGTGGCCCTCCTCTAACATACAGTCTGTATGGAACAGGATGTAGGTATGACAGCTCCTCGATCGGCGCGTGGTCCGCGTGGTCGGCGTGCGGAACACACCGCCGACACCCGGCGCGCGCTGCTGCGCGCGGCGCGCACGCTGTTCGCCGAGCGTGGGTACACCGCGACGGGCACGGAGGACATCGTCGCTGCGGCCCAGGTCACCCGGGGTGCGCTCTACCACCACTTCAAGGACAAGGCCGACCTGTTCCGCGCGGTGATGGGCGATTGCGCCCAGGACATGGCCGAACGGTTGGTCGAACAGGAAACCGCGCGGGCGGAGGCCCGGTCGGGTGACGCCTGGACGCTGCTGCGGCTCGGATTCCAGTCCTTCCTCGACGCCTGCAACGATCCCGACTTCCAGCGGATCGTGCTCGTCGAGGGCCCGGCCGTGCTCGGCCACAGCGCCTGGGACGCACTGGTGGAGCAGCACGGCTACGTGCTGCTGGCCGAGGAGCTGACCAGGGCGATCGCCGAGGGCAGCATCCAGCCGATGCCGGTCGCGCCGCTGACCAGGCTGCTGGCCGCGCTGATCTCCGAGGCCAGCCTCTATATCGCCCGGGCGGAGGACCACGCCCGGGCGCGTCGCGAGGCGGGCGAGGTCCTGGACCGTCTGCTCACCGGGCTGACCCTGCCGGGCGCCCCCGGAGGTGGTAGGGCCGGTGGGGCCGACTTCGGCGACGTGCCGGGCGCGGGCTTCGGGCGTACCGGCGCGTAACTTCCGGCTTCCGGAGTCTTCCCGAGCCATCCGGTGTCCCCTACGCTCCTGACTGTGCCACCGATCACTGGCACAGTTGGTGGCGGCGGGATCCGAGTGAGGGATGCGCGGGAGGTCCGGTATGGCGGGCAGGCAGAAGACCGAGAAGGCCCAGAAGACGGCCGGGGCGGCCGCGGCAGCCGGAGTGGCCGCAGTGGCCGGGGAGCAGGGCGCCGACAGCGCGGTGCAGCAGGTCAGGGTCGCTGTGATCGGCACCGGCTTCGGCGGACTGGGCGCGGCGGTGCGGCTGCGCGAGGAGGGCGTCACCGACTTCGTCGTGCTGGAGCGCGCGGACTCCGTCGGCGGCACCTGGCGCGACAACAGCTACCCCGGCTGCGCCTGCGACGTCCCCTCGCACCTGTACTCGTTCTCCTTCGCGCCCAACCCCGACTGGCCGCGCACCTTCTCCGGCCAGCCGGAGATCCGCGCCTACCTGGAGCGGATCGTCGACCGGTTCCAGCTCCGCCCGCACCTGCGGTTCCGGCACACCGTCACCGCGGCGCGCTGGAACACCACCACGGCACGCTGGGACATCGAGACCGACCAGGGCCGCTTCAGCGCCCAGGTCCTGGTCGCGGCCACCGGCCCGCTCTCGGACCCGCAGATCCCGGACGTGCCCGGGCTGGCGGACTTCCCCGGGCAGGTCTTCCACTCGGCGCAGTGGAACCACGAGTTCGACCTGAGCGGCAAGCGCGTCGCGGTCGTCGGGACCGGCGCGTCCGCGATCCAGATCGTGCCGGCGATCCAGCCCGTGGTGGACAGGCTGGTGCTGTTCCAGCGCACGCCCGCTTGGGTGATGGCGCGGATGGACCGCGACATCACCTCTGCCGAGCGGTTCCTCTACCGGCGTCTGCCGGCCAGCCAGAAGGCGCTGCGCGGCGCGCTCTGGCTGATCCGTGAGTACCAGGTCGGCGCGTTCGTGAAGCATCCCGGACTGCTCAGGGCGGCCGAGGCGCTGGCCGGGCAGAACCTGCGACGGGCCGTCAAGGACCCGGCGCTGCGGGCCAAGCTCACGCCCGACTACCGGTTCGGCTGCAAGCGGGTGCTGCTCTCCAACACCTACTACCCGGCGCTGGCCCAGCCCAACGCCGAGGTCGTCGCCTCCGGGCTCAAGGAGGTCAAGGGCGGCACCTTGGTCGCCGCCGACGGTACCGAGCACGAGGCCGACGTGATCGTCTTCGGCACCGGCTTCCATGTCACCGACATGCCCGTCGCCGCCCACATCACCGGCGCGGCGGGGACGACGCTGGCGGAGGAGTGGTCCGAGGGCATGTCGGCGCTGCGCGGCACGACCGTGCGCGGCTTCCCGAACCTGCTCTTCGTGATCGGTCCCAACACCGGTCTCGGCAACAGCTCGATGGTGCTGATGATCGAGTCCCAGCTCAACTACCTGGCCGACTACCTGCGCAAGCTGGACGCCAGCGGCGCCGTCGCCCTGGACGTCACCGCCTCCGCGCAGCGACGCTGGAACGACGATGTGCAGCGCCGGATGAGCCGGACCGTGTGGAACACCGGCGGCTGCCGCAGTTGGTACCTGGACGGCAAGGGCAACAACACCGTGCTCTGGCCGGGCACCACCGCGCACTACCGCCGCGAGACCCGCGCGGTCGACCTGCACGAGTACGACCAGGTCCGTCAGGTCGACGGGGCCCTTGTGGTCCCCACCGCCGCGGCTGCCCCCGCACACGCGTGACCACCGCACCGAACGCCGCCCGAAAGGTTCGTGAGATGTCCAAGCACAGCATGGCCGCCCAGGTCGCCGTGATCACCGGCGCCGCCCGTGGGGTCGGCGCCCAGCTCGCCCGGGTGCTGGCCGCCCGCGGTGCCAGGGTGGCGCTCGTCGGCCTGGAGCGCGACGAACTGGCCGCCGTCGCCGAGTCCTGCGGGCCCGACGTCGGGTGGTGGGAGGCGAACGTCACGGACCGCGAGGCGCTGCGCACGGTCGCGGACGAGATTGTCGAGCGCTACGGGAAGATCGACGTGGTGGTCGCCAATGCCGGTATCGCCACCGGCGCGCCGTTCATGGACTCCGACCCGGACGTCTGGACGCGGGTGATCGACGTCAACCTGGTCGGCAGCGCCAACACCGCCTGGGCCTTCCTGCCCGCGCTGACCGCCTCGCGCGGCTACTTCCTGCAGATCGCCTCGCTGGCCGCGCTCACGCCCGCGCCGTTGATGACGGCTTACTGCGCGAGCAAGGCCGGGGTCGAGGCCCTCGCCCACTCGCTTCGTCCGGAGTTGGCGCTCAAGGGTGTCAAGGTCGGTGTGGGGTACCTCAGTTGGACCGACACCGACATGGTGCGCGGCGCGGACGAGGACGACGTCATGCGCGACATGCGTGCGGGCCTGCCCTGGCCGCTCAACAAGACCTACCCGCTGGCCCCGGCCGTCGAGCGGATCGCGGACGGCGTCGCCCGGCGCTCCACCCACGTCTACGCCCAGGCCTGGCTGCGGGCGATGCAGCCGCAGCGGCACCTGACGCCGCTGATCGTCGGCGCGGTGGGGCCCGTCAAGCTGCGCGCGATGGGCTCGCGGCTGGCGGAGTTCGCGGAGAAGCCGCGCGGCCTGGTCGGCCGTGGCGGCGCGGCGGACGACGCGGCGCGCGGGACGCAGGTCAAGTAGCGGCGGGTCAGTTGGCCGACCTTGGCTCGGGGGAGCCGTCCGGGGCCGGGGAGGCGGCGAAACGGGCCAGCAGGGCGCGGAGGGTGAGTGTCTCCTCAGGCGTCAGGCCCTGTGCCAGCCGCTGGTCGGTCCGCTCGGCCGTCTCCTTGACCCGCGCCAGCACCTCGTGTCCAGGGTCGGTCAGGGTGACCAGGTGGGCTCGGCGGTCGGTCGGGTGCGGCTGGCGTCGCACCAGGCCGCGCTGCTCCAGCCCGTCGATGTAACGCACCATCGAGGACTTGTCGTTGCCGGTCAGGTCGATCAGCTGACGCTGGGTCAGCGGGCCGAGCTGGTGCAGGCTGAGCAGCAGGCCGGCTCCCGAGGTCTCCAGCCCGATCGGGCGCAGTGCCTCGGTGAAGGCGCGGGAGGCGCGGACATGAGCCTGACGCAGGATCATGCCCAGGGGCGGGGAGAAGGGTTCGTTCGTCATCGAGGTCCAGCCTAAGGGGTGGTGTCAAAACAATCTCATATGAGAGTATCTCGCCAGAGACGAGTTTCCGCTCCTCCCTGGGGGATACGCATGTCGAACAGAACCACCCCGCACCGATGGCCGGTCGTTTCGCTGCGGGTGACCGCCGCGCTGGTCGCCCTGCTCGCGGTTGCGCAGCCGGTGCTGGCCGGTGGCTTCCTGCAGGGGTTCTACCCGCTGCTCAATGCCCACATGTTGGCGGCGATGATCCTGGCCACGGTGGCGCTGCTGGCGGCGATCGCCGGTGTGCTGGTGTGGCGGGTCTCCGGCGGGCCGCACTCCTTCGCGATCCAGTACGCCGTCATGGTCGTGGCCTGCGCGGCGCAGATCAGTCTCGGTTTCGACCGGGTGTTGATCCTGCACGTACCCCTGGGCGTGGGCATCTTCGTGATGGCCGAGAAGTTCGCCGTGGACGTCTTCACGTTCAAGCCGGACGCGTCGGCCGACACTGTTGGCGACGAGGCCGACCAGGCCAACGAGGCCGACGAGGCCGAGGCCGCCTCCGGTCAAGCCGCCGAGGTGGGTGCATGAGCGCCGCTGAGGCGGGGGCGGCGGGCCCGGTGGCGGCGGGGATGAGTCGACGCCGGATGCTCGGGATCGGCGCTGCCGCGGTGCTCGGCGCGGGCGCGGTCGCCGGGGGACTGCCCGCGCTCGGGCGGTTGATCCCGAACGGCCAGCCGGGCCTGCTGCTCGGCAGCAAGGTGCCGCTGCCCGCGCGCTACGCGGTGCCGCTGCCCGTGCCGTCGGTGCTGAAGCCGGTGCGCACGGACGCGACCACCGACTACTACGAGATCACCGCCCGTCCGGGGCTGGCGAATCTGGTGCCGGGCCGTCAGACCGAGGTCTGGGGCTACCAGGGCATGTTCCCCGGCCCCACCATCGAGTCGCGCTCGGGCCGACGCACTGTGGTCACCCACACCAACGAACTGCCGCACGCCACCGTGGTCCACCTCCACGGCGGCCACACCCCGCACGAGAGCGACGGCTACCCGCTGGACCTGATCACCCCGCTCGGCGGCAGCGCGGCCGGGGTGGGCGGCAACGCCGGGATGGCCGGCATGCCGGGGATGTCGTCCGCGACCTTCGCGCCGCAGCGCCAGTACGTCTACCCGATGCAGCAGCGCGCCGCCACGCTCTGGTACCACGACCACACCATGGGTTTCACCGGCCCGCACGTCTATCGCGGGTTGGCGGGGTTCCACCTGGTCCGCGACGACGAGGAGGCCGCGCTCGGCCTGCCGCAGGGCCCGCGCGAGCTGCCGCTGATGATCGCCGACCGCGCATTCGACGAGAACGGCAACTTCGCCTACCCGGCGCTGGACCCGTCCGAGGGTCGGCCCGGTGTCCAGGACACCTACATGAACGGCGTGTTGGGCGACGTCATCCTGGTCAACGGCGTGCCCTGGCCGGTCGCCAAGGTCGACCGCGCCCGCTACCGGCTGCGGCTGCTCAACGCGTCCAACGCCCGCCGCTACCGACTGGAGCTCGACCCGCAGCCGCCGGGTGGCGGCGCGCTCGTCCAGATCGGCTCCGACGGCGGTCTGCTGGAGCGGTCCGTCACCCACGACGGCATCGAGCTGGCCTCGGCCGAACGGTTCGACGTCGTGGTCGACTTCGCCCGCTACCCGGCCGGGAGCAGCGTCCGGCTGGTCAACCGCCTCGGCAGCGGCGGCACGGCGGAGGTGATGCGGTTCGACATCGGCAGCGCGGGTGTCAGCGACGACTCGCGGGTGCCGGAGCAACTCGCCACCGTCGAGCGGCTGGACCCGGCCAAGGCCGTGGCCACCCGTACCTTTCTCTTCCAGAAGTCGGCCGACAGCTGGACCATCAACGGGCAGGAGTACCAGCCCGGCCACTCGCTGGCCAGGCCCAAGCTCGGTCAGGTCGAGATCTGGCGCTTCGTCACCGACGTGCACCATCCGGTCCACGTACACCTGGACCCGTTTCAGGTGGTCAGCCGCAACAACACCGCGCCCGGCGAGTACGACGCCGGGTGGAAGGACACCGTGGACGTGCTCCCTGCCCAGGGCGTCGAGGTCGCGGTCCGGTTCAGCGACTACGCCGGGCGGTTCCTGCTCCACTGCCACAACCTGGAGCACGAGGACATGGCGATGATGGCCGAGTTCACCACGGAGTAGCCGAGCGCGCCCCTGTGACGCCGCGTCAGTCCTGGTTGCCGGTCGTTCCGGGGACCACGGGGTGCACCTGGATGGCGCTGCAGCCCATCATCTGGATCGGCAGCCGCGTCGAGGTCTTGGTTCCGGGAGGCGTGACCAGCAGGCCCGCGTAGGTCGGGCAGCTGGTCGCGTTGCCCTCGGGCACGTCCGTGCCCTCGACGCGGGCGGAGGCCGTCGCGCCGGGGGCCACCACGACGGCGGTCGGCGCGGTGGCGCCCTGCGGTGCGCCGCCCATCATGCCGCGCAGGGTCCGGGTGGCCTGGGCGACCTGCTGGCCGCCGCTGTCCAGGGCGGCCACGCCCGGGTAGCCGTAGATGCTGCACGAGGTCGAGCCGGTGTTGTGGAACAGCAGCACCGCGGCGCTGTGCCCGGCCGCGCCGTCGCCCTGGCCCTCGGAGACGGTGATCTGCGAGCCGGTACAGGTGGGCGTTCCGGCCGCCTGACCGCCGCCCGTCGAGCCGCCGCTGGTCGAGCCCGTCGATCCCGTGGAACCGGAACCGCCCGTCGAGCTGCTGCCACCGGTCGAGCCGTTGCCGCCGGAACCGCCGGTGTCTCCCGAGCCGCCGGTGGCCGAGGCGGAAGCCGTCGCAGATGATCCGGCCGTCGCCGAGGAGCCGGAGCCGGAACCGCTGTTGCCGGAACAGGCGGTGGCGGCGAGGCAGAGGGCCGTGGCGCCCAGGAGAGCGAGACCGGCACGGCCGGCCCTGTGTGCAGGATTGATCTTCATGTACATGGAGACGGGCCGTCCGACCTGTGGGGTTCCTGGGCTGTTGTCACAGTTCCGTCCCGAGGGCCGCGCCTGCGGTCAGCACCTCGTCGACCAGGATCCGCAGGTCCTCCTCCGTGGTCGCGGCGTTGAGCAGACAGGCCCGCACCGCCTCGCAACCGGCCAGCACCGTGCCGGTGACGAAGGCCCGCCCGCGCTGCTGCACGGCGACCGCCAGCGCCGCGTTGACCTGCTGGACCCGCTCCGCAGGCAGCGCCCGCTCGCCCGTCGGCCGGTAGCGGAAGGCGACGATGGACGTCTCGACCGCGGCCAGCAGCTCCAGATCCGGTTCCTGCTCGACGAGTTGACCGAGCGTGCGGGCGAGCGCGCAGCAGCGGGAGATGTCGCGGACGATGCCCTCGCGACCCGCCGCCGCGATCGTCGCCCAGACCTTGAGCGAACGGAACGGGCGGGTCTGCTCGATCCCGTACTCGGAGAACCAGCCCAGGCCCCCGGCGTCCTCGTCACGGAGATAGGGCGGTACCAGGCTGAACGTCCCGCGCAGCTGTTCCGCGTCGCGGACCAGCACACAACCGCAGTCGACGGGCACGCCCAGCCACTTGTGCGGGTCCAGCGCCAGCGAGTCGGCCCGCTCCAGCCCGGCGTAACGCGGGGCGGACACCGGATCCAGCCGTCCGAACGCGCCGTAGGCGCCGTCGACGTGGAACCAGATGCCCTCGGCGCTCTGCTCGCAGACGTCGGCGAGCGCGGCCAGGTCGTCGATCGCGCCGGTGTTGACCGTCCCGGCGGAGCCGACGACGAGGAACGGCACCAGCCCCGCCGCCCGGTCCGCGTCGAGCTGCGACCGCAGTGCGGCCGGATCCAGCCGTCCCTCGGTGTCGGTGGCGACCACCTTGAGGTTCCTGCTGCCGATGCCCAGCAGCTCGGCGGCCTTGCGCACGCACGAGTGCGTCTCCGCGCTGACGTAGCCGACCAGCGGCGGCAGCGCCGCGACCCCGTCGTGACGCACGTCCACCCCGAGCCGCGCGGCGGCGCGGTTGCGCGCGGCACCGAGCGCGACGATGGTGGCCATCGACGCCCCGGAGGTCAGCAGCCCGCCACCGGGCGGATGCGGAAACCCGACCAACTCGGCCAGCCACCGCACGACCGTGCGCTCCAGATGCACGTCGGCGTGGTCGCCTCCGGCACTGCTCGGGTTCATCGCGGCCCCGGCCAGCGCGCCCAGCACCCCGGCGGGCGCGGGCGCGGCGTTGACCCACCCGAAGAACCGCGGATGCCCGTTACCCATCGGGTACGGCAGCACGGTCTCGCCGACCGTCTTCACCAGCGCGTCCAGTGCTGTGGGCACTTCCGGAAGCGGCGCGTCAAGCAGCGCGTCCCGCGCCGCTTCCGGCATCGGTGTCCAGACGCTCCGCGCAGGCAGCCCGTCAAGGTAGTCGGCGAGCAACTCGACTGCGTCGTGCCCGGCGGAACGAAAGTCGCTGGTCATGCCGCCACCCTAGCGAGCAGCCGACTGCGCCGGTCCGACCGTCTCACCGGCCGTCGCCCCTACCGCTACCGCTACCGCGAGCCCGGCTCGCTCAGCGCGATCGCGTCGCTCGGGAGGGTCGGCTTCGGGCGGCGGGGGAAGCGGTCGCCTGCGGTGGGTGGGCCGCCTTCGCCACCCGGAGTGCGGCGGCTGCGGCCGAGGAGGCGTTCCGCGACCAGGCGCATCGGGGTGCTGAGAGCGACCGCCAAGGGGTGGCGTGCGATCCGGAATGTGACGCGGTTCCCGCAGGCACGCCCCGGACCGGTCCAGGAGCGTTCCAACGGGTAGCCGACGAAGAGCCAGACTGGGGCCAGCGCCACCACGCCGACCGTGATCGCCGCAAACTGTGTACCCGTTCGGATGCGCCCGGGTTGCTGCTGATGTGATGCCATGTCACCCTCCCATCGTCTCCAGGGTGCGCCGACGGATGCGAGGGCGCAAACACCCTGCGAACGACCTGCAAACAAGGTGCTCAACCGGTGATCGCGTCGGAGACTGGGACCTGGAGGCACCGGAGCCAGCAAGATGGTGCGGCCGGCACGTTTCCTTGGGGGAGAGAAAGAGAAAGAGGATCAGCGTGAGCGTCGTCACCGGGAGAAAGCCGCTGGGCGGGCACAGCGATCCGCCGCCCCCGGACACGTCCGCCGGCCCTCGATCGTCCCGTCTCCGGCGTCTCGTCCGGCGCAGCGCCAAGCCGCTGTTGGCGGCGTTCTGCGGCGCGCTGCCTGTGCTGATCTTTCCCGCGCCCGGGTGGTGGTGGTTCGCCTACGTCTGTCTGGTGCCGCTGCTGCTGGTACTACGCGGCGCAGCCACGCCCCGGAAGGCGCTGCAGCTGGGCTGGTTCGGCGGGATCGGCTTCCTGATCGGCGTGATGAGCTGGCTGATCCCCTCGCTGAGCGTCTTCATCGTGGCGATCGCGGCGCTGCTCGGACTGATCTGGGCGCCGTGGGGCTGGCTGGTGCACCGGCTGCTGCACGGCACCCCGGACGTCGGGCGGGTGGTCGCCGCGCTGGTGCTGGTGCCGACCGGATGGCTGGTGACCGAGACGGTGCGCTCCTGGCAGTACCTGGGTGGGCCGTGGGGGCTGCTCGGGGCGAGCCAGTACCAGCAGCACGCCGCGCTGCGGCTGGCCTCGGTCGGCGGGGTGTGGCTGGACAGCCTGCTGATCGTGGCGGTGAACACGGCCGTCGTCGCGCTGATCGTCTCCTGGGGCCGGTCCTACGTCGCATGGCTCACGCTGGTCTCCCTCGCGCTCGGTACCGTCGCCGTCTCCGCGTGGGCGCCGCAGCCGAAGCTGACGGGGAGCAGCGCCGCCGTGGGCGTGGTCCAGCCGGGCCTGGCGGTGGACTCGACGGGCTACCGGACCGTCCGTGGCGAGCAGTTGACCGCCACGCTCGCGGCGGACCACCCGGATCTGGTGCTCTGGGGCGAGAGCAGCGTCGCCGACGACCTCACGGTCCATCCGGACGTCACCGCCGACCTCGCCGCCCTCTCCCGTGCCACCGGGGCGGACCTGCTGGTCAATGTGGACGCGGTGCGGCCGGGCCTCGGCGGGATCTACAAGAGCTCGGTCCTCGTCGGACCGGACGGGCTGACCGGGCAGCGGTACGACAAGATCCGGCTGGTGCCCTTCGGCGAGTACATCCCGCTGCGGCCGGTCCTCGGGTTCGTCTCGGACTTCTCCAAGGCCGCCGCGGTGGACCGCCGACGCGGTACCACGCCGGTGGTGATGACGGTGCCGACGCCCGGCGGCGGGACGCTCAAGGTCGGGCCGCTGATCTGCTTCGAGTCGGCCTTCCCCGACATGAGCCGCGCGCTGGAGCAGCGCGGTGCGCAGGTGATCCTGGTCCAGTCGGCCACCTCGACGTTCCAGGGCACCTGGGCGCCCGAGCAGCACGCCTCGCTGGCCGCGTTCCGCGCCGCCGAGTCGGGGCGCTCGGTCGTCCAGGCGACGCTGACCGGCGTCAGCGTGGCCTACGACCCCGCCGGGCGGCAGGTCGGCACCGAGCTGGGCAAGTCGGACAGCGCGGCCACCGTCTACACGGTCCCGCTGGCGACCGGCGACACCCTCTATGACCGGTGGGGCAACTGGGTGCCCACCGGCTCGGTACTGGTGCTGCTGCTCTGGGGCGGGGCCTGGTATGTCGCGGGTCGTCGGAGTTCCAAGCCGAGTTCCAGCTCCGAGCGGGGTTCCGAGCGGGGTTCCGAGCGGGGCTCCAAGGGCAGTTCCGGGGAGAGCTGAGGGCCGTTAGCGCGAAGTCCTGCCCGAAATCGGGCAGGATTCTTGGTGAACGACTCCTCTCTGCGTAAGGTCGTGCCTCGTGTCCCAGGCCAGCCACCCTCACGACGACCTGATGCAGTACCTGCTCCGGACCACCTCCCTCGGCCCCGGTGAGGCCGCCCGCGTCATCGCGGACGTGCTCGCCTACTTCGGCGAGGGAACCGAGGAGTACGTGCGGCGCCGCCACGGCGAGCTCCAGGCGCGCGGGCTGACCAACGACCAGATCTTCGCCCGTATCGGTCCCGAGCTGCAGCAGCGGCGCGTGTCAGCACCCGAGCTGTCCGCCCGCCAACTGCGCCGGATCGTCTACGGGTGAGCCGACGCAGAGACGCGAGAGACGCGGAGGAGAGTTCATATGTGCGGAATCGTCGCCTACATCGGTAGCAAGGACGCGGCCCCGATCCTGCTGGAGGGCCTGGCCCGACTGGAGTACCGGGGCTACGACTCGGCCGGTATCACCGTCGCCGCCAAGGGCGGACTGAAGACGGTGAAGAAGAAGGGCCGGGTCGCCGACCTGGCCGCGGCCGTCCCGGCGCACATGCTTTCCAAGGGACGCGGCAAGGGCACCTCCGGCATCGGCCACACCCGCTGGGCCACCCACGGCGAGCCGAGCGACGTCAACTCGCACCCGCACCAGGACGGTTCGGGGCGCTTCGCCGTGGTCCACAACGGCATCATCGAGAACGCCGACCAACTGCGCGCCAAGTTGGAGAGCGAGGGCGTGGTCTTCGTCTCGGAGACCGACACCGAGGTGCTGGCCCACCTGGTCGCCGCCTGTGCGAAGGACAGCGAGGAGCTTGAGGACGCGGTCCGTGCCGCCCTCTCCCGCGTGGTCGGCACCTACGGCATCGCCGTGCTGGACGCGGAGCACCCCGACCGGATCGTGGTCGCCCGCAACGGCAGCCCGATCGTGCTCGGCATCGGCGAGAAGGAGATGTTCGCCGCCTCCGACGTGGCCGCGCTGGTCCGCTACACCCGCCAGGTCGTCCACCTGGACGACGGCGAGCTGGCCACGGTCCGCGCCGACGGCTTCCAGACCTTCACCCAGGACGCCCGCGCCACCGCCAAGCAGCCTTCGACGGTGAACATCGAGGAGGCCTCCTACGACACCGCGGGGCACGCGCACTACCTGATCAAGGAGATCCACGAGCAGCCGGGAGCCGTCGAGCGGACCCTCTCCGGCCGCGTCGACGAGCGGTTCGCCACCGCGCACCTGGGCGGCCTGAACCTGGACGCGCGCGAGGCGCGCGCCTTCCGCCGGGTCAAGATCCTCGGCTGCGGCTCGGCGTACTACTCGGGCGAGCTCGGCGCCCAGCTGATCGAGGAGCTGGCCCGGATCCCCGCCGACGCGGAGCCGGCCTCCGAGTTCCGCTACCGCAACCCGGTGATCGAGGCGGACACCCTCTACATCGCGGTCAGCCAGTCCGGCGAGACCTACGACACCCTGGCCGCGGTCCAGGAGATCAAGCGCAAGGGCGGCCGGGTCCTCGGCGTCGTCAACACGGTCGGCAGCGCCATCGCCCGCGAGTGCGACGGCGGCGTCTACCTGCACGCCGGGCCGGAGATCTCGGTCGCCTCGACCAAGGCGTTCACCTCGACGGCCGTGGCCTTCGCGCTGATCGCGCTGCACTTCGGCCGCGTCCACGACCTCTCGCCCGCCGACGGCCGCCGGATCTGCGCGGGCCTGAAGGCGCTGCCCGGCCAGATCCGGCAGATCCTGGCCGGCGAGGACCGGATCGCCAAGCTGGCCGCCGAGTACGCGCACAACGCCGGGATGATGTTCGTCGGCCGGGTGCGCGGCTGGCCGGTGGCCCGCGAGGGCGCGCAGAAGCTCAAGGAGGTCTCGTATGTCCACGCCGAGGCCTACCCGGCCAGCGAGCTCAAGCACGGCCCACTGGCGCTGATCGGCCCCGAGCTGCCGACCGTCGCGTTGGTGCCGGACGACGAGCTGGTGGAGAAGAACCTCACCACCCTGGGCGAGATCCGGGCCCGCCACGGCCGGGTGCTGATGGTCGGTCACACCGCGCCGGACCCGAAGTTCGCCGAGGACGCGATCCTGATCCCGAAGAACGAGCCGGAGCTGGACCCGATCCTGCTCGGCATCCCGCTCCAACTCCTCGCCTACTACGCGGCGGTGGCGCTTGAGCGGGACGTGGACAAGCCGCGCAACCTGGCGAAGTCGGTCACCGTCGAGTAATCGACGCGGCGGCTGAGGCCGACGCGGCAGACACAGTCGACGCGGCCGACCCGGCCGACGTGGGCTGCGGGACGGCGAGGTGGGCCGTGATCACCAGCGTGCCTTCGTCGACGTGGTAGTCGAGCGGCACGGAGAGTTGACGCAGCGTCGCGATCATGCCTGCGTTGGCGGACGTGGTCACGGCGTAGACCTCGGCCAGTCCTGCGCGGCGGGCCAGCTCGGTGAGGCGGCGGACCAGGACTCCGCCCAGGCCGCGGCGTTGCCACGCGTCCTCGACCAGGACCGCGATCTCGGCCGCGTCGTCGTCCCAGA
Source organism: Streptacidiphilus sp. MAP5-3 (assembly GCF_041262505.1). Taxonomy (NCBI): domain Bacteria; kingdom Bacillati; phylum Actinomycetota; class Actinomycetes; order Kitasatosporales; family Streptomycetaceae; genus Streptacidiphilus; species Streptacidiphilus sp. MAP5-3. Next base: position 165,307 of record NZ_JBGCCL010000012.1, on the reverse strand, counting down.
GCAGGTGGGCGAGGGCGACGAGGCGGCCGTCCTCGGCCTCGACGGCCAGCGTCTGGCCGTGGCGCGGGTCGAGCAGGTGGCCGAGGAAGCGGTCGGCGTCGCCGACCGGACCGTGGTAGCGCTGGCGGAGCGTCCGGGTGCTGCACCGTTCGTGCAGGGCGATTGCGGCGGCCCGGTCGCGGGGCTCGGCGCGGCGCACGGAGATCTCGCCGCCCTCGGCGCCCTCGGCGGACCCGTGGGGGGCGCCGAGCAGGCGCAGCGTCTGGCGGGTGTGCGGGATCCGGGGGCCGAGCCGGGCGTCCAGCTCGATCAGCGCCCGCGCCCTGGCGAACTCGGTCGGGGTGAACGCCGGCTGCTCGCGCTTGAGTTCGAGGACACCGCCGGCCGGGTCGCGCAGCCGCATCACCGCGCCGTCCAGCTCGTCCTCGGCGAGCTCGCGGCCGGGGATCGAGCGGATCCGGCACCGTCCGAACAGCTGCCGCAGCGCCAGCGGCAGTTCGGCGGCGTCCTGGGCGGTCCGGGTGGCCATGGTGAGCACGCGGGTCGGCACGTCGACCAGGTCGTGGGCGTCGGCGCGTTCCAGCCACACCTCGGTGCCGCCCGCCGCGACCACCGCCCGGGTCAGCTCCTGCGCGGCGAGCTCCGGAGTCGCCCGGACGACGAACTCGTCAACGGTCTCCTCGGCGAGCGGGTGGGCCTGCATGGAGACGATGTTGACCGGGATGTCCGCCAGTGCCCGGCACAGCGTGGCCAGACTGCCCGGCGCGTCCGTGACCGTGGCGCGGATCCGCCACAGCGCCACCTCCTCCGGCGGCGTGGCGGCGGTGGGCGCGGCGAGCTCCTCCCCGGGCGCCTCACTGCCCGCGACCGAGGTGATCACGCCTGGTGGGGCGTGTGTGTGCCGGTGTGTCCACCAGCTGTGCCCCAGGGCTGTGGCCACGAGTGCGACGGCTGAGGAGAACAGCAGCACCGGACCGTCGTGGCCGTGCACGACCACGTTCGCGACCAAATCGGCCACCGCGACTGCGGTGAAGACTGCGGAGAGCTCGACCGTGTCTCTGCGCCAGCGGTGCTTCGGGTGACCGGCAGAGGAGTTGGCGTGGTGGGTGAGATGAGACTGCTTCATGCTGCCATGTTGCCGAAGCAGTGTTTCGCAACCACGAACCGATCATGACCACGAAGTAAAGCTTGCATTTGAAACGGAATGTCCGATTTCGCACTGTCGGTGGGCGCGGCGGTCGTGCTCGGGTCTGACGGATTGACAGATTCCGCGGTCCCATCCGCGGTCCTCGCGGCCCTGGGCCGCTCCCTGTCCTGGCCGGATTGAGCGGGGCGCGGCGGCGACCGCGGATCCTACACAGGCACAGATGAACGATTGCAGTGTTCTTCAATTCCGGTAACTGGTGCGGAGTTTGGATCCTAGGGTCACGGGCCATGGCGAGTACGGACACTGCGCTCAAAGAAGCGATGCTGACGGGGGCGGGACTCTTCCTCTACCTGGCGCTCGACCGGCAGCGGGCCAACCAGGTGATGGCCCGGCGACGGTTGCTGGTGATCGAACAGGGACTGGAAGTGTGATGGCGGCGCCGCCGCTCTACCAGGTCAAGGCCGAGTTCTTCCGCCTCCTGGGCCATCCCGTCCGGATCAGGGTGCTGGAACTTCTGCGTGGCGGTCCGTGTCCGGTCCGCGATCTGCTCGCGGACCTGCAGATCGAACCGTCCAACCTCTCCCAGCAGTTGGCGGTGCTGCGCCGCTCCGGGATCATCGTGTCGGTCCGCGACGGGTCGACCGTCAGCTACAGGCTGGCCGGTTCCGACGTCGCCGACCTGCTGGCCGCCGCACGCCGCGTCCTCACCGAGGTGCTGGCCGACCGTGACCACCTGCTCGACCAGCTCCGGCAGGCCGAGCGTTAGTCCGGGAAGGCGTCCAGCGTCGGACGCTTGGCGGGGCGGTTGTCGCCGCTGGACCTGCCGGTGAGGCGGCGGCCGATCCACGGCAGCACGTGGGTGCGGATCCAGCGGAGGTCGTCGCCGAGCTTGGTGAGCCGGGGGACCGGGGGAGCCGGTGGCAGCGGCTCGCGCCAGTCGAAGGACGGCTCGAAGCCGAGCGCCTGCAGCACCGCCTCGGCGACCCGGCGGTGGCCCTCGGCGGAGAAGTGCAGGCGGTCCTCGGCCCACATCCGCGGGTCGTCGAAGGCCGGGACGTGGAACAGGTCGACCACGGCGATGTTCTCGTGGCGGTTGGCGAACTGCCGGACGAATCCCTGCAGTCGCAGGATCTGCGGCATCAGCCGGGCACTGCCACGCATCCGGCGGCTGGGGTCGACGCTGTAGAACATCACGACCTGCCGCGCCTCGGCCGCGATCCGCGCGGCCAGCGCGCCGAGCGTGCGCTCCACGTGGTCGATGTCGCAGCCGGGCCGCATCACGTCGTTGAGGCCCCCGGCGAGGGTGACCAGCTCACCGCCGAGCGCGACGGCGGCGTCGCCCTGCTCGTCGGCGATCTGGCCGATCAGCTTGCCGCGCACCGCCAGGTTCGCGTAGCGGAAGCGGTCGCCGTCGGGCTCGCCGTCGCCGTCGCCCTTGCTGTCCGCCTGGCCGTCGAGCTCGGCGGCCAGGCGCTCCGCGACACGGTCCGCCCAGCCGCGGTACTGGCCGTCCGGCAGCACGTCGTCGGACATGCCTTCGGTGAAGGAGTCGCCGATGGCGACCATGCTGCGGAAGCGGGGACCCGAAACCTGGTTCATAGTGCAACGATTCTAGGGTCCGGATCCCCACGCCGGGGTACTGCCCCGACGACAACAGCCCCGACGACAACGGCCCCGATCACTCCGTGCGCAGCGCCGTGGCCGTCCGGGTGCGGGCCGCCCAGGTCGCGGGGGCCAGCGCGCCGAGCGCGGCGAGCACCAGGCCGCCGAGGAGCAGCGGGATCAGCTCGGGCGCGTGGTAGACCGCCAGGTCGACGCCCGGGACGTCGGTCCCCGCCGCGCGCGCCATCGCCGGGAGGACCGCGTCGTGCAGCGCGATGCCGATCGGCACACCGACCAGCCCGGCCGCCAGGCCGCTGACGCTGACCGAGGTCAGCACCATCGCCACGGTCTGCTGCGGGGCCATGCCCAGGGACTTGAGCACGCCCAGGTCGTGCACCCGCTCCCGGGTGTCCAGCAGCACGGTGTTGAGCACGCCCAGTCCGGCCACCGCCACCAGCATCAAGGTGAGCAGCAGGGCGAGGGTGTCCATGGACAGCACCACCACGCTCGGCGGCTCCTGGTTCGGGATGGCGGCCATGCCGTAGGGAGCCAGCGCCCGGCTGAGTGCGTCGGCGTAGGACGCCTGGTCGGTGCCCGGCTTGAGGGCGATGTCGAACTGGGTCATCCCGGCGAGGTAGTCGAGGTCGAGCGGGGCCAGCGAGGAGCGGTCGGTCAGCAGCTCGTCGTGGAGGGAGAGCACCTCGCCCACGATGCGGACCCGCGCGGTGCGACCGCCCTCGGCCAGGGTGACGGTGTCGCCGACGCGGACGCCGTTGGCGCTCAGGAAGCTGGACGGCGCGACCGCTTCGCCCGGCGCCTGGAACCAGCTGCCGGAGACCAGTTGGAGCTCGCCGAAGGACGAGTCGCCCTGGTAGGCGACCACCTGCGCCTGGCCCGTGTGCCCGGCCAGGTCCAGGCGGTCGGTCGTGGTGCTGAACCAGGCGCCGGTGCCGGGCTGGGCGCTGATCAGGGCGGCGGCCCGGGTCAGGCCGGCGGCGGTGACCACCTTGGGCTTGGAACCCGGCGCCGGGATGCCCGGCAGGATGATCACGGCACCCGCGTTGTCCTGGCTGATGCCCTGCTGGACGCCGTCCAGCGAGATGCCCAGCCCGACGCCGAAGGTGACCCCGACCGTGCCCAGCGTCACCGCCGCCGCGACCGTCAGGGCCCGGCCGGGACGGGCGAACGGCCTGCCGAGGCCCAGGCTCAGCGCGCGCGGCAGCGGCCAGCGGGCCAGCACCTGCTGCACGGCCCGGCCGGTGGTCCCGGTCTGTGCGCCGCGTCCGACGGTCAGCGCCTCGACCGTGCTCAGCCGTCCGGCACGCAGGGCGGGGACAAGCGCCGTGCCGGCGACGGCGGCCAGTGTCCCGAGCGGGACCACCAGGTCGAGCCAGACCGGGATGCCCGTGGAGACGCTGTTCAGCGCCTTGTCGGTGACACCCATCAACGGGATCGCCAGCGCGTTTCCGAACAGCACGCCGAGCACCGCGCCGACACCGGCCGGGATCAGCGCCGTGCCCAGATAGGCGCGCACCACCTGCGCCGGGGTGAAGCCCAGTGATTTGAGGATGCCGATCCGCCGACGCCCGGCGGCCACCGCGCCGCTGACCACGACGCCGATGACCAGCACCGACATGCAGAGTCCGAGCACGCCGAAGGCCACCAGGAACGGCACGAAGGTGGCTGACGTCTTGTCGGCCGACTGCCGCGCGTCGAGGTAGGAGTCGGCTGCGGTCACCGCGCCCGCCGGGAGCGCGGCGGCGACGGCGGCGCGGTCGGCGTCGAGCTGCGTGGCGCTGCCCGCGTCCGCGAAGCGGTAGAGCATCTGCTGGTCCGGCACGGTGCCGTGGGCGGTCAAGGCGGGGATCTCGGCGGGGGAGACCCAGCCGTCGGCGCTGCCGGTCACCGAGGCGGCCAGGCCGACGACGGTCAGGCTCGGGTGTCCGGGCAGACCGGGAAAGGCCATGCGATCACCCAGGGTCAGCGGCGAGTTGCCGTCCGGCAGCACGACCTGGCCGGGACCGGTGAGCCAGTGCCCTTCCGTGACCCGGAGGTCGTCCAGCGGCCCGTCGATCGGGCGGCCGACCAAGGTGGTCGCCGGCAGCGGGTCACCGGCCGGGAGGAACGCGTCGGAGCCCACGGTCGGGTGCAGCGTGACCGCCGGGTAGGGCCCGGCCGTGGCGGTGACGCCCTGCACGTGGGCGGTGGCGGCGAGTTGGGCGGCGTCGACCTCGGTCCCGTCGAAGCGGAGGGCGAGGTGTGCGCCGTGCTGTGCGCCGAAGGCGCGGTCGAACGGCCCGCGTGAGGCGAGCAGCAGACCGGCGGCCAACAGGCAGGCGGTCACCGCCGTCATCGTGGTCAGCACCATGACCAGGGTCTGCACCCGCTTGCGGCCGACGCCGGAGCGGACGACCCCTCCCAAGGCGCTCATGCCGTCACCGCCGACGAGCTCTGCCGCGTGACGTCCTGCCCCGTGACGTCCTGCTGTGTGCCGTCCTCTGGCTGCAGACCCGTGCGCTCGTCCCGCACCAGACGGCCGTCGGCCAACTCGACGATCCGTTCGGCGCAGGAGGCGGCGAGAGAGGTGTCGTGGGTGACCAGGACGATCGTCTGGCCCTCGGCGTGGAGCGCCCGGAGCAGCTCGCGGACGTCGGCGGCCGAGGCGGTGTCCAGCGCGCCCGTCGGCTCGTCGGCCAGCAGCAACGCCGGCCGGTTCATCAACGCCCGTGCCACTGCCACGCGTTGGCGCTCGCCACCGGAGAGCCCGCCGGGCCACGAGCGAGAGAGCCGGTCGATCCCGAGCCGTTCCAGCAGCTCCGTCGCTCGCGCGCGGGCCTGCGCGCGGCGCATCCCGGCCAGCTGGGCCGGCAGCAGGACGTTGTCCAGCACGGTGAGGTCGTCGAGCAGGTTGAAGAACTGGAAGACCATCCCGACCTTCTCCCGCCGGAACGCCGCCAACGCTGCCTCGCTCAGGCCGGCAAGGCTCATGCCGTCGACAGTCACGCTGCCCGAGCTCGGCCGGTCCAGGCCCGCGACCAGGTTGAGCAGCGTCGACTTGCCGCTGCCCGAGCGCCCGAGGACGGCGACCGCCTCACCAGGGGCGATCTCCAGGTCCAGGGCGTCGAGCGCCGGCCGGGCGGTGCCGGTCGGGTCGTAGGTCTTGGTCACGTCGCGGACGGCGACGATCGGCACGGACACGGTTCCTCCGGTGGTTCTCTGCTTGCGTGACGTTGATTGCGCGATGCGCGATGTTGCTCGCGTGACGTTGATTGCGTGACGCCGGAACGAGGACGAGGCTAGGAATCCGGGCGGGACCGTCGACATACGGTTGAGCGGTGGAGCGGGGGTGTACCCAGGTACACCTGATCTTGGGTGGCTGCGCCCGGCGCGGCCCGGTGCGACGTCGGCGCAGACTTGGCGGGACGCCCGAGCCGGGAGCCGGGCGCGCACCGACGAGACCAGCACCGGAGGCCCCCGTGAGTCCGCCCGCACCGCCCGCCGCCGACACCCGGCTGTGGCGCACCCTGCTCGCGCCGCTCCGCGCGGCGTACCTGGTCGCGCTGACGCTGGCCGGCGGGGCCGCGGTGGCGGCTGCTCCGCTGCTCGTGCTCAACGCGTCGGGCCACGCGCAGACGGACGTGCTCGGCGACCACCTGCACCTGTGGCTCGGCCTGCTGATCACGGCGGTCCCGTGCGTGATCTGGGGGTTCAGCTGGGCGACCGGGGGCGGCGGCCGGGCCGCCGGTGCGGTCCTGCTGCTCCCCGGGGTGCTGACCGTCTCGGCGGTCACCTGCTACGACGGCGGCCCGCCCGGCGGGCACCACGGCGTGGTGTGGGTCGCGGTCCTGCTGCTGCCGCTCGGGATCCTCTCCTCACGGTGGGTCGCGTCGGAGCACCGGAGACTGGTCGCGCACTGGAGCGGCACGCGGATCGCCTCCCCCTACCGGGAGTTCCCCGACGGGGCGTCACCCGTCGAGCGCTGGCGCGGGCGGCTTCTCGGCTGGCTCGGCGATCCGGCCTCCTGGCGCGACCTGGCCTGGGTGGTGCTGAGCGCGGCGCTCGTCCTCGCCGGAGGCGTCGTGCTGATCGTGGCGCCGCTGCTGCTCAACCACCTCGGGCCGAACGGCCGGTTCACCGCCAAGCCCGTCGTGCTCTTCGGAGTCGAGCTGTGGCTCGCGCCGTTGCTGGCGCTCTGGGGGGCACCGGTGCTGCTGCGCCTGCACGACCACGCCGCGCGGACGCTGCTCGGCCCGACCCGGCAGCGGGAACTCGTCCAGCGGGTGGACCATCTGTCCCGGACCCGGGCCGACAGCATCGACCACGGTGCGGCCGAACTGCGCCGGATCGAACGCGACCTGCACGACGGCGCGCAGGCCCGGCTGGTCGCGCTCGGCATGGCGCTCAACGCGGCCGAGCAACTCTTCGACGACAACCCGGAGGCGGCGCGGGCGATGCTGGCGGAGGCCCGGTCCAGCTCCGCGCGGGCGCTCGGGGAGCTGCGGGACCTGGTCCGCGGCATCCACCCGCCGGTCCTGGCCGACCGGGGCCTCGCGGACGCCGTCGAGGCGCTGGCCTTCGACCTGCCGCTGCCCGTGGAGGTGACCGGCGGGCTGCCGGGGCGGGTCCCGGTCGCCGTGGAGTCCGCCGCCTACTTCGCCGTCAGCGAGCTCCTCGCCAACGTCACCAAGCACGCCGAGGCGCGGCGGACCTGGGTGGAGATCGGCCATACTGGCGACGTGCTGCGGATCTCCGTCACCGACGACGGCCGCGGCGGCGTCGACCCCTCCCAGGGCACCGGCCTGCGGGGCGTCGAGCGCCGACTCGCCGCCTTCGACGGCCTGCTCGCGGTGAGCAGCCCGGCGGGCGGCCCGACCATCGCCAGCCTGGAGATCCCGTGCGCGTTGCTCTCGCCGAAGACCTCTTCCTCCTCCGCGACGGCCTGACCCGGCTGCTGGAAGCGCACGGGATCGAGGTCACCGCGGCCGTCGAGAGTGGCGAGGAGCTGCTGGACGCGCTCCGGGCGGACCGTCCCGACCTGGCCGTGGTCGATGTGCGGCTGCCGCCGACCTTCACCGACGAGGGCCTGCGCGCCGCACTGACAGCCCGTCAGGAGCTGCCCGGGCTGCCGGTCCTGGTCCTGTCGCAGTACGTCGAGCCGCTCTACGCACGGGAGTTGCTGGCGGACGGCAGCGGTGCGATCGGCTACCTGCTCAAGGACCGGGTGATGGACGGCAACCAGTTCCTGGACGCGGTCCGACGCGTCGCCGCGGGCGGCACGGCGATGGACCCGGAGGTGATCAGCCGCCTGCTCACGCACAACTCCTCCGCCGGGCCGGTCGCCTTGCTCAGCCCGCGCGAGCGGGAGGTGCTCTCGCTGATGGCGGAGGGCCGCTCGAACGCCGCGATCGCCCAGCACATGGTGATCACCGAGCGGTCCGTCGCCAAGCACACGGCGTCCATCTTCGTCCGGCTCGACCTGCAGCCCTCGGACGACGACAACCGCCGTGTGCTGGCCGTCCTCGCCTACCTCAACGGCAGCCGGAGCTGAGCCGATCCCGAACGGCACGGCTTCCGGTCGGCGCTGCTCGCGAACGGCGCTGCTCCTGAGCGGCCCGTCAGTCCTCGGCGATCGTCGAGGTGACCGGGGTACCGGTTTCGACGGTGCGGCTCACGGTGCAGAACCGGTCGTGCGAGGACTTCACGGCGCGCGGCAGGATCGCGCGGGCGCGGTCGCCCGCCTCGCCCTCGGGGAAGCTGACGTGGAAGGTGACCGCGAGGTTCGTCATCCGCTGGCCCAGCTCGTCGCTGATCCGGTCGCCGCTCACCGTCACGGTGAAGCCGTCCGGCTCGGTGTGGCGGCTGGTGGCGACGTCCGCGTCGATCGCCGTGCAGCCGCCGATCGCGGCGAGCAGCAGCTCCACCGGGGAGAACTCGGTGGTCCCGGAGGAACCGAAGCTGATGGTGCCGCCGCGCGGGTTGGTCGCGGTGTAGTGGCCCGAACTGGTGCGTTCGATGCTGACGGAGCGGTGGGTGTCGTCGGTCATGCCGACGACACTAAGTGATGCCGCCCGTCTACGCGCCGATGCCGCGGTGCTGCTCGGCGAGGGCGACGTACCACTCGGCGTTCAGCTTGATGTGCGCGCGCTCCTCGTCGGTGAGCGGGCGGCGCACCTTTGCCGGGACGCCGGCGACCATGGAGCCCGGCGGGACCTGCATCCCCTGCGTCACCAGCGCCCCGGCCGCGACCAGCGAACCCGCCCCGACGACCGCGCCGTTGAGGACGGTCGCGCCCATCCCGATCAGGCAGTCGTCCTCGACCGTGCAGCCGTGCAGCACGGCGTTGTGGCCGACCGAGACCCGCTCGCCAAGCACGGCGGGGAAGCCGGGGTCGGCGTGCACGGTGCAGTTGTCCTGGACGTTGCTGTCCGCGCCGACGGTGATCGACTCGTTGTCGGCGCGCAGCACCGCGCCGTACCAGACGCCGGAGCCGGGGGCGAGCGTCACGTCGCCCAGCACGGTCGCGTTGACGGCCAGGAAGGCCTCGTCGCTGACCTTGGGCGTCCGCTCGCCGACGGCGGCGACCAAGGGGAGGCGCTGGGGCTGGGTCATCTGGAGCTCCTTGCGAGGAATCGGTGCTGCTGCTGGTCGCGTCGTGCCGGATCCGATCCTGCCGGATGTCGCACCCGGCCCGATCGCCGACCCCGTCCTAGCCTGACCCGTATGAGCCTTCCCGCCCGGATCAGCATCGTCACGCTCGGCGTCTCCGACCTGGAGCGCAGCATCGAGTTCTACCAGGACCTCGGCTGGCCGCTGTCCTCCGCCTCGCAGGAGGGGGTGATCGCGTGGTTCCGCACCGCGGACTCGGTGCTGGGCCTCTTCCCGACCGAGGAGCTCGCCGCCGACGCGGGGGTCCCCGACGGTGGTGAGCCGACCTTCCGCGGGGTGACCCTCGCGCAGAACCTCGGCAGCCGCGAGGAGGTGGACGCCGCCATGGCGCATGCGCTCGCCGTCGGCGCGGACCTGGTCAAGGCCCCGGTCGCGATGGAGTGGGGCGGCTACAGCGGCTACTTCGCCGATCCGGACGGCCACCTGTGGGAGCTCTGCCACAACCCGGGCTTCCCGCTGACCCCGGAGGGGCGCCTCGACCTGCCGGTCTGACGGTCCGACACTGGGCGCATGGCCGCGCCCCTGCACCGCTACCGCTTCCTCTCCGTCTGGGACCTCGCCGCTCCGCCGCACCGTGTCTACCAGGTGCTCGCCGATCCGCGCGGCTATCCCGTCTGGTGGCCGGAGATACTCGAGGTCCGGCAGTTGACCGAGACCAGCGGGCGGATGCGCTTCCGCTCCTTGCTGCCGTACGAGTTGAGCGTCGTGGCGCACGAGGCGCGACAGGACCCGGCCGCCGGGGTGCTGGAGGCCCGGCTGACCGGCGACCTGGAAGGCCTCACCCGCTGGACGGTGACCAGCCGTGGCGACGGCGCGAGCGTCGCCGTCTTCCACGAGGACGTCGAGGTCACCAAGCCGCTGATGCGTGCCCTCGCCGTGCCGGGACGTCCGGCGTTCCGCGTCAACCACGCCTGGATGATGCGCAACGGACGCAAGGGACTGGGCCACTATCTGGGCCTCGACCATTGGTCTTGACCAATGCCCTGGGGGCCCCTATCGTCGGCTTTACTGCAAAGTCCTTTAATAAATAAGGGCTCATAATCGCGGTCCTGCGAACAGGGCGGCGCTCACGGGCGGAGGCCAGGGTGGGGACCACAGCGACCGAGGCGGCACCGGAGCCGAAGTACTGGCACCTGCGCACGGTGCTGGTCCGGACGATCGACGCCGAGTTCAGCACCGGTGAGGTGCTGCCGAACGAGCGTGACCTCGCCGCCCGCTTCGGCGTCGCCCGGGCCACCCTGCGCCAGGCCCTGGACCAGCTCGAGCTGGAGGGCCGCCTGGTCCGCCGCCGCGGCATCGGCACGCTGATCGCCGCGCCGCGGATCGGCGTCCCGGTCGGCCAGTCGACCGTCCCGGGCGTGTCTGCCGGCGTCGGCACGTCGGTCGGCCCTGACGCGTCAGTCGGTCCGGACACCTGGCGGATCGTCGACTGCGGTGTCGGCCCGGCGCCGACGGCGGTCGCCCAGGCGCTCGGCCTGGAGCCCGGCTCGGCCGTGCACAGCGTCCGCCGCGTGCGGGTGACGGCCGGTCAGGCCGTGGGTACCGAGACGCTGTTCGTGCCCGGAACGGTCATGCCGCACGTCCCCGGCTTCCTGGCCGACTCCAGCCGTGCGCGTGCGGTGCTCAAGCAGTTCCAGGCGCTGCCCGTCGAGAGCGAGTCCCGTTCGGTCGAGCTCGGCGTGGCGGAGGAGGAGCCCGCCCGGCTGCTGGAGCGCCCGCCGGGCGTCCCGGTCCTGGTGCTGACGACGCGTTACTTCTCGGCGGAGGGCCCGCTTGCGGTCTCCGTCTCCACCTACCGTGCCGACACGTGCAAGCTGACCTTCGGCGAGGCCGGGGTCGAGGTGCGCGCGGCGTCCTGACGGGCGTTCCTGCGCGCTCCGGTCCGTTGCCGCTGCTCGTTCCTGGTACCGCTGTTCGTTCCGGTCACTGATCGACGGAGAAGAGCTGGGCCTCGGCGTGGTCGAGGGCCAGCTTCACCGCGCCGATCGCGATGGCCGCGTCGCCGAGTGCCGAGAGCTGCACCTCGGGCGGGCGCAGACAGAGGCGGCTGAGCTGTTCGTGCAGCGGTTCCACGACGCCCGCCAGGCCGCTCGCCCACCCGCCGACGACCACGATCTGCGGGTCGATCGCCAGTACCAGCGCGGCGACGTCGCGCACCAGCCGGGCCAGGAAGCGGTCGCGCACGTCCATCGCCGTGTGGTCGCCCTCCTGGGCCAGCCGCAGCACCTGCGCTACGGCGGCCTCGTCGAGCGGGTCGTGGAGGCGCTTGCCCGAGGGGGAGAGCAGCTGGGACGGCTCCGCCTCCTGCCCGAGCAGGTGCAGCGAGCCGATCTCTCCCGCCGCGCCGCCGAAGCCGCGGTGCAGGCGTCCGCCGATCAGTGATCCGGCGCCCGGGCTGAGCCCGGCCAGGACGAAGACCACGTCGCTCCTGCCGACCGCCGCGCCCTTCCAGTGCTCGCCGATGGCGGCCAGGTTGGCGTCGTTCTCGACCAGGACCGGACAGCGGAACGAACGGCGCAGTCGGTTGGCCAGGTCGAGCCCGGTCCAGCCGGGCAGCGCGGTGCCGAGCTGGACCACGCCCTCGGAGTCGACCACGCCGGGTGTGCCGACACCGACGGCCCAGATCGTGTCGCGCGAGATGCCGCCGCGCCGCAGCAGTTCGGCGACGGTCCCGCGGACCAGCGTCAGGCGCTCGTCGGCCTCGGTGGTCTCGTCGATCGGCCGCCCGTACGCGCCGAGGGTCCGTCCGCGCAGGTCGGAGATGATGGCGCGGGCGCCGTGGGTGCCGATCTCGACGCCGAGCAGGTGACCGGCCTCGGCGCGGAAGCGGAAGTGCCGTGCGGGACGGCCGCGCTGACGCACGCCCTCGGTACCGGGCCTGCCTGCGCCGGCCGCCGTGGCCGGGTCCACCTCGACGACGAGGCCGGACTCGATCAGACCCTCGATCACGCCCTCGACAGTGGGGCGGGACAGTCCGGTCCCGCCGACCAGCTGGGTCAGCGTCAGCACCTGGCCGTCGCGGAGGGCACGCAGCGTCACCGCGGAGTTGATCCGCCGCAGCAGCGAGGAGTCACCACCGGTGAGCTGGTCCACCACGCTCCGTCCTTCCGCTGCAGTTTTCGCCGGTGTTCCGCCGCCGTCGCTCGGTAGCCGCAACGGTGAGCGGATTCATGGCGGATGGTATCCGGGGCGCGCCGACGGGTGCGAGCGTCGTTGCAGCTCAATCGGGGCTTCGGTATCAAACGGCAATCATCGCGTCCGGTGCGGACACCCGGTGGGACGCGTCCTCACAGCAGCGCGTACTGGCCCTCCGGTCCTTCCTCCTGACAGGTGAAGACGGACGCCGGTCGGCGGGCTGCGGCGGGGACCGGCAGCACGCCCGCGTCCGCCAGTTCGGCGCGGCTCAGCCAGGGGCCGCCGGAGGCGACGAGTTCCTGTTGCGCGGGCAGCAGCTCGGCGAGGAGGGCGAGCGTGGTCGTCAGCTCCAGCAGCTCCGTGGTGGCCCGCTGCGGCCAGACCGTCAGGCCGAGGGCCTGCAGCGTGCCGGTGGCGGCGGAACGGAAGGCGATCCGCTCCTCGAACCACTCGCCGAGGGCCGGCGAGGCCCAGGCGCTCGGCAGCACGGGCGCCAGGCGGCCCTCGCCGAGCATCAGGGTCTCGGTCTCCGGCTCGTAGCCGAGCGTCTCCGGCTGCCGGTCGACGGGCTGGCGCACGAACGCCCTCCGGCCGTCCGGGAGTCGGCGGCCGGTGGGCGCTGCGCTGTGCAGCTCCAGCACGCGGTGCCCGAGCGCCACGCCCTCGGCCCAGACGGCGGCGGAGCGGGGGAGCGGCACCAGGGGCTCGCCTCCGCTGCGCGGCGCGGCGGGCCGAGCGGTGACGGCGGTGATCCACGCCAGCAGGTCTGCCGGGGTGAGGGGCGCGGTGGCGCGGAAGACGTGCGACAGGTGGGCGAGCAGCCCGGGAGTGACGTTCGGCTCCGACCCGTCCGGACGCCGGTGGAGCGGATGCACCGTCACGCGGGGGTCGATCGGCAGCTCGGTGCTGACGACGGTGGTCGGTGAATCAGGTGCTGCGGGCGCGGGCTGCTGTGGTGGCAGCGTGAGCATGAAGCGCTGGTCGGGGCCGAGGACCCGCCAGAGTTCCGGGCGTGCCCGGTCCAGCAGGCGGTGGTCGGCGAGGAGCCAGAGTCGGTCGAAGGCCCGGCTGCGCACCCTGACCAGCGGCGGCCTTGGGCCCGGCTCTCGGGAGAGTCGGCGGGTGCTGCCGCCCTGTCCTGCCTGTCCGGGCAGCGCGGCGACGGCGGAGTCGGGGGTGCGCGAGCGGGACGGTTCGAACAACTCGGCGCGCCGCTGCGGTCCCGCCTCGACCAGCCGTCGCCAGCGCTCCTCCAGCACCTCGGGATCGGCGCAGAGGACCCAGGACCGGCCCGTCCTGATCCCGCGGACGGACCACGGCATCAGCTCGGACAGCGCGGTGTCCCCTCCCCTTTCCGTCACCCGACCATCGTAGTGACCGCCCGTCGGGAGGGGGATGGACGACGGCACGTCTCAGCCCTCGAAACTCCCGGCGGCGCGCGCGGGCCACTTGTTTGGCTGGGCGCATGAGCGAACTGAGCATCCGCGCCGCGCGCGTCAACGACGTCGGCGCCGTCCTGGACTTCTGGCGACTGGCCGCCGAGGGCACGAGCATCAGCGACGACGTGGCGGGCGTGAAGCGCCTGGTCGAGCGCGACCCGGACGCGCTCATCCTGGCCGAACTGCCCGCGCAGGCGGGCGATCCGGCGCGGCTGGTCGGTACGGTCATCGCCGGCTGGGACGGCTGGCGGGCCAGCCTCTACCGGCTCGCGGTCCATCCCGACCACCGGCGTCAGGGCGTCTCCGGGCTGTTGCTGGAGGCTGCGCACGACCGCTTCCGCGCGGTCGGCGGTCGTCGTGCGGACGCGATGGTGCTGGAGGTCAACGGCACCGGCCAAGCCGCCTGGGCCGCCGCCGGATACCACCGCGAGGACCAGTGGCGTCGCTGGGTCAGGCCGCTCGGCTGAGGCCGGGCCGTACCCGTCGCAGTTGAGCGACCGTCGGCCCGATTGTCAGAGGCCGGGCGTAGTGTCGCCGTATGGTCGCTCAACTGCCGCGTGGTCATCCAGAACTGAACAGAGCACCCGAACGTGCCGTTCCCGCCGACACCTTTGAGCCCGCCGACACCTTCGAGCCTTCGGAGCCCGAGGCCGAGCTCGCGCCCGAGCTCGCCGCGCCCGCTGGGCTCTCCGAGTTGCGGGCGGTCGCGGCCTCGCTGCTGGCCCGGATGATGGACCTGCGCGAGCGCGACCAGCCGCTGCCCGAGGCGTTGTTCCGCGCGGCCGAGCGGTTCCAGCCCCTGCTCGACGGTGTGGATCCGGCAGGCCAGGACGAGCTCGACGAGCTGTGGGAGTCGGCCCTGGCGCTGCCGGGGCTGCTGCGGAAGTCCGGCGACAGGGCCTGACGCCAGATCTACTCGTGCGCGATGGCGTCGAGGACGTTGAGCCGCGAGGCGCGTAGCGCGGGGCCCAGGGCGGCCAGCAGGCCGACCACGGCGGCGCCGATCACCACGGCGATCACGGTGGACCACGGGATCGACAGCGACTGCAGCCCCTTCACCGCCAGCAGCCGCTGCGCGGTCAGCCCCCAGACCAGCCCGAGGCCCAGTCCGAGAACGGCCCCGAACAGCGCGATGACGACGGCCTCCAGCCGTACCATCCGCCGCAGTTGGCGGCGGCCCAGCCCGATCGCGCGCAGCAGCCCGATCTCGCGGGTGCGCTCGATCACCGACAGGGCCAGCGTGTTGACCACGCCCAGGACGGCGATGATGATTGCCAGCGCCAGCAGGCCGTAGATCAGCTGCAGCAGGAAGTCGATCTGGCCCCGGATCAGCTTCTTGTAGTCGGTCTGGTCGCGCACCTGCACCTGCGGGTCCTTGGCCAGCGCGGTGGTCAGAGCGCTCTTGACCTGCTCCTTGTTCGCCCCGGGAGCCACGTTGACGAAGACCACGTCGTCCAGCGCGCCCGGCACGTAGCTGCGCAGCGTCTGCGTGGCGACGACCGGTTCGTCGCCCAGACCGCCCGGGTTGGTGTCGGTGACGTCGATCGCGCCGACCGTCAGCGTGCCGGTCCGTCCGCTCTGGAACAGGATCGTCACCGGGCTGCCGACGTGCAGGCTGTGCGCGTCGGCGTAGTTGGAGCCCACCATGACCCGGCCGGGCTCGGTGCCCCGGGCGATGGTGCCGGTGCGCATCTGGATGCGCACCACCTTGTCCAGGCCGGGCGTGGTGCCGACCACCAGCGTCCGGCTCTGCGTACCGTTCGCCGCGACCAGCGCGCCTCGCGTCGCCTGGCCGCGCACGACCAACCCCACGCCGTGCGTGGCCTGGACGGTGTCGCCGACCTCGTTGGGGAACGGCAGCCCGTTGGCGTTCTGCACGATCAGGTCCGCGCCGATGGTCTTGTCGATCTGCGCGTCGATCGAGGCCGCCATCGACGAGCCGACCACCGACAGCGAGGCGACCAGCGCCAGCCCGATCATCAGCGCGGAGGCGGTGGCGCTGGTCCGCCGCGGATTGCGCAGCGCGTTGCGCTGGCTCAGCGTCCCCACCGGACCGAAGACGCGCGGGAACCAGCCGCCGACCAGCCGGATCACCGGCCGGGCCAGCAGCGGCCCGATCACCACCAGCCCGATCAGGCTGAGCAGCACCCCGGCCCCGAGCAGCAGCCCGGCGCGCCCCAGGTCCCGCGTCACGGCGGCGCCGCCCAGCGCCGCCGCCGAGAGCGCCAGCACCACCAGCCCCGCCGCCGCGCGTATCCGCAGCGGCGCGCCACGGCCGGGGGTGTCCGCCTCACGCAGCGCGGCCATCGGCGAGACCTTCGACGCACGCCGCGCCGGCAGGTAGGCGGAGACCGCGGTCACCACGATTCCCACCGTGTACGCGGCGACCACGGTCGGCCAACGGACCGCCAGCTCGCTGCCCTTGAGCACCAGCCCGCCGGTGGCCACCAGCTTGATCAGCCCGAGCGCCAGCCCGACGCCCAGAGCCAGCCCGACCGTGGAGCCGATCACGCCGAGCAGCACCGCCTCCACCATGACCGACCGGTTGACCTGCTCCCGGCTCGCGCCCAGCGCGCGCATCAGCCCCAGCTCCCGGGTGCGCTGCGCGACCAGCATCGAGAAGGTGTTGAGGATCAGCGAGATGCCCACCAGCACGGCGATCCCGGCGAAGCCGAGCAGCGCGTCCTTGATGACCGAGAGGAAGGTGCCGAGCGTCTGCGCGGCGTCCTTGGCGCTCTGCTCGGCCGTCTTCACGTCGTAGGCCTTGCCGACCACGGCCGCGACCCGGTCGGCCAGCTGCTGGTGGGTGAGGCCCTGGGCGGCGACCGCGTCCACGGAGGTGAACACGCCCGTCTGGCCCAGCAGATGGCTCTGGGCGGTGGCCGTGTCCAGGAAGACCAGCGTCGCACCGGGGTTGGTGGTGTTGAAGGTGGCGATCCCGGTCAGCGTGACCGGGAAGCTGCCGGTCGCGGAGATCACGTGGAGCCGCTCGCCCAGCAGCAGATGGTGCTTGGCGACGGTGTCGGAGTCGACCACGACCTGGGTGCCGTTCGCCGGCGGCGAGCCGGAGGTCAGGTCGACGGGGGAGTTGGGCTCCAGGCTCCAGTTGATCCCGATGGTCGGCGCGCCGCCGATCGCGCCGATGCTCTTGTTCCGCGCGTCCGTGAGCACGATCCCGGCGAGCTGCACCCGCCCGTAGGAGGAGGCCACCCCGGGCACGTGCGCGACCGTGCCGACGAGGGACGCCGGGACCGTCGGCACGGTGCCGGAGAGGCTCTGGTCGTTGCGGCCCACCAGGTCGTTGTGCGCGGTCACCGAGACGTCCGCCGAGGTGCTGCGGAAGAGCCGGTCGAAGGTACTGCCGATGGTGTCGGTGAACATCAGCGTCCCGGCGACGAAGGCCACCGAGAGCACCACCGCGAGCAGGGACAGGGCCAGCCGACCCTTGTGGGCGAGAAAGCCGCGCAGCGTCGCCTTGAGCATCGGTCCCAGGGCTCCTCTACTCGGCGCGCGTGGTCGCGGGCCGGGGATCGAGACGACGCATCCGCTCCAGCACGCTGTCGGCCGTCGGACGCTCCAGCCGGTCGACGATCCGGCCGTCGGCCAGAAAGAGGACCAGGTCGGCGTAGGACGCGGCGTTCGGGTCGTGGGTGACCATCACGACCGTCTGCCGCAGCTCGTCGACGCTGCGCCGCAGGAAGCCGAGCACCTCGGCGCCGGAGCGGGAGTCCAGATTGCCGGTGGGCTCGTCCGCGAAGATCAGCGCGGGCCGTCCGACCAGCGCCCGCGCCACCGCGACGCGCTGCTGCTGCCCGCCGGACAGCTCGTGCGGCCGATGACCCAGCCGGTCGCCCAGCCCCAGGGTCTCGACCACCTGGGCCAGCCAGGCGGCGTCCGGCCTGCGGCCCGCGATGTCGCCGGGCAGGGTGATGTTCTCCTCGGCGGTGAGCGTGGGCAGCAGGTTGAACGCCTGGAAGACGAAGCCGACCCGGTCCCGCCGGAGCCGGGTCAGCTGCCGGTCCCCGAGCCGGGTCAGTTCGGTGTCACCGATCCAGACCTCGCCCGAGGTCGCCTGGTCCAGCCCGGCCAGGCAGTGCATCAACGTCGACTTGCCGGAGCCGGACGGCCCCATGATCGCGGTGAACCGCCCGGCGTCGATCGCGACGTCGACGGCGTCCAACGCGAGAACGGTGGTGTCTCCGCTCCCGTAGGCCTTGCTCAGCCCCACCGCCCGGGCGGCGGGACCGGACGCGTGCTGAGACGCGTGCTGTGACGCGTTCTGTGGCGTGCCAGCCATGACTCCGTGCTCCGACTCCCCCGGCCGACCCCTCCGAACTCGCTGAACAGCATGGATCGGCGTCCGGAACGAGCCTATGACCGACACTCCGGGACGGCATCCGCCACAGGACTGAGCCGGACCCTGAGTGATCCCCCGAGTGATCCCCGGAGCCCTCCCTTAGGTGAGCTCCCACGCCCCGCCGAGCACCGGCGCGAGCGAGGCGCGCGCGACCCCGAGGAAGCTCTCGTGGTCGACCTCCGGCCCGGCGCAGCGCTCCGGCAGCGCGCCGAGCAGCGGGGCGTCCGCGACCAGCGGCAGGTCGGCCAGGTTGCACCGCATCGCCAGGTCCGGCTCGGCCGGCCAGCCGCCGATGACGAGCCCGTGCAGCGGGATCGAACGGGTGCGCAGCGCCTCGGCGCTCAGCTCGGTGAGGTTGAGTGTGCCGAGCCCGGCGGTCACCACGAGCAGCACCTCGGCCTGCAGGCCGAGGCCCGTCAGCGCGGCGGGAACGTCCGCGAGCGAGGAACCCTCCGCGTCGAACCGCACCAGCAGGCCGCCCGCACCCTCGACCAGCACCAGGTCGTGCGTCTCGGCGAGCCGGGCCACCTCCTTGGCGATCTGCTCCGTCGTCACGGGCGGCAGGCCGCTGCGCGCGGCGGCGGTCCCGGGCGCGAGCGGCTCGGGGTAGCGACCCAGCTCGCTCACGGTCACCGGCCCGGCCAGCCGCAGCACCTCGTCCACGTCCCCCGGCTCGCCCGGCGCGACGCCGGTCTGTGCGGGCTTCACCACCGCGACGCGCCGCGACGCGTCACGCGCGAGCGCCGCGACCGCTGCGGTGGTGACGGTCTTTCCGATCTCGGTGTTGGTGCCGGTGACGAGGAGGATCTGGCAGGTCATGGTGCGTGAGTTGCTTTCGGTCAGAGGGTCGGTCGGTTGGATCGACGCGAAGGCGGAGTTGCAGCTTCCTCAGGGGCGCGACGAACTGCGCGAGAAGCGCGTTGTCGCGAGAACCACGTGTGTACGGACGGCCCTGCGCGTTCGGTGCTCCACCTGCGTGGGTGGCTTGTAGCGCAGTTCCCCGCCTGCACTGCTTATGCGGCTTCCGCCGCCGCGCGGACGCCCGCGCAGAGGGTGGCGAGGTCGGCGTCTCCGCAGACATACGGCGGCATCGTGTAGACGAGGTCCCGGAACGGCCGAAGCCACACCCCCTCCGCCGCAGCGGCCCGCGTCGCCGCCGCGACATCGACCTCGTGGTCGAGCTGCACCACGCCGATCGCGCCCAGCACCCGCACGTCCCGGACGCCGGGAAGCGCGGCCGCAGGCGCCAGTCCCTCCCGCAGGCCGGACTCGATCCGCTTGACCTCCTGCCGCCAGTCCTGCGAGAGCAGCAGTTCGATCGACGCGTTGGCCACCGCCGTCGCCAGCGGATTGCCCATGAACGTCGGGCCGTGCGCCAGCACGGGCACGTCACCCCGGCTGATCCCCTCCGCCACCCGCGTCGTGCACAGCGACGCGGCCAGCGTCAGGTATCCGCCGGTCAGCGCCTTGCCGACGCACATGACGTCGGGGGAGACGCCCGCGTGGTCCGCCGCGAAGAGTTCGCCGGTGCGGCCGAAGCCCGTGGCGATCTCGTCGAAGACGAGCAGGACGTCGTGCGCGTCGCACAGCTCCCGCAGCACCCGCAGGTACGCGGGGGAGTGGAACCGCATGCCGCCCGCACCCTGGACCACGGGTTCGACGATCACGGCTGCGGCCTCCGCCGCATGACGGGCCATCAGCTCGTCCAGATGGGCCACGTACGCCGGGTCGACGGGGGCGTCGAACCCGGACGGCGGGGCCTCGGCGAAGATCTGGCGCGGCAGGACGCCGGTCCAGAGCTCGTGCATGCCGCCCTCGGGGTCGCAGACCGACATCGGGTGGAAGGTGTCGCCGTGGTAGCCGCCGCGCCAGGTCAGCAGCCGGTGCTTCTCCGGGCGGCCCTGCGAACGCCAGTACTGCAGGCACATCTTGGCTGCGACCTCGACCGAGACCGAGCCCGAGTCCGCCAGGAACACGTGCTGCAGCGGCTCGGGCGTCAGCTCGACCAGCGTGGTCGCCAGCCGGACGGCGGGCTCGTGGGTGAGCCCGCCGAACATCACGTGGCTCATCCGGCCGAGCTGGTCGCGGACGGCCGCGTCCAGCACCGGGTGGCCGTAGCCGTGGATCGCCGACCACCACGACGACATGCCGTCGATCAGCTCGTCGTGGCCCTCGACCGGCCGGGCCATCCGCAGCCGCACGCCGCTCGCGGACGCGACCGGGTAGGGCTCGGCCGCGCCCGGCATGGCCCCGTAGGGGTGCCAGACATGGGCGCGGTCGAGCTCGAGCAGCCGGTCGACGTCCAGCGGGACGCGCGTGCCGGCGCCAGGTTCGGACGTGCTCATCAGGCGTTGGGCGGCAGGTCCGTGCCGGCGCCGCGACGGCGGACGGCCACGTCGGCGTGCTCGCGGTCGCGCGGCAGCGTCGCCTCGTCCTGGCCCTCGACGACCCAGCCGCCGTCGGAGAGCATCTCGAGGTCGGCTTGGCCGGCCTGGCCCTCGCTGGTCAGGTAGTCGCCCAGGAAGATCGAGTTGGCCAGGTTCAGGGCCAGCGGCTGCAGCGAGCGCAGGTGCACCTCACGGCCGCCCGCGATGCGGACCTCCTTGTCCGGGAAGACGAACCGGACCATCGCCAGGATGCGCAGGCAGCGCTGCGGCGTGAGGTTCCACTCCTTGGCCAGCGGCGTGCCCTCGAAGGGGATCAGGAAGTTCACCGGAACCGAGTCCGAGTCCAGGTCGCGCAGCGCGTAGACGACGTCGACCAGGTCCGCGTCGCTCTCGCCCATGCCCGCGATCAGGCCAGAGCAGGCGGACAGACCGGCGGCCTGCGCCTTCTGCACGGTGTCGACCCGGTCGGAGAAGTCGTGGGTGGAGCAGATGTCCTCGTAGGTGCCCTCGGACGTGTTCAGGTTGTGGTTGTACGCGTGGACACCGGCGTCGCGCAGCCGCTCGGCCTGGCCGTCGGAGAGGAGGCCGAGGCAGGCGCAGATCTCGACCTGCTCGTTCTCCTCCTTGATCGCCGCGATGGTGTCGGCGACCCGGTCCACGTCCTTGTCCGTCGGGCCGCGACCGCTGGCCACCAGGCAGACGCGCTTGGCGCCGCCCGCCACACCGGCCTTGGCCGCGGCGGCGGCGTCACCCGGCTTGAGCCAGGTGTACTTGAGGATCTCGGCCTTCGAGCCCAGCCGCTGGGAGCAGTAGGAGCAGTCCTCGGGGCAGAGTCCGCTCTTGAGGTTCACCAGGTAGTTGAGCTTCACCCGGCGGCCGAAGAAGGCCCGGCGGACGCGACCGGCCGCGGCGACGACGTCGAGCAGTTCGTCGTCGGTGGTGGCGAGCACGGCCAGGGCCTCCTCGCGAGTGGGCAGTTCGCGGCTGAGCGCCTTGGTGACAAGAGAGTCGAGCAGATCCATGAAGGTGATCCTGCCCTGCGGTGATCTGCTGCCGCCAGTACGGAACCGGATAGAACATCTCACACAACGCTGGCCGTGTTGTCACAGATCAACCAACTCGGACCCGACTCGTCCGATTCTCGGCACGATGTGAAGGGATTCGGTTCGATGAGTGAGCGCGACGCGAAAGCCTGTCCGTGGCCTGTGAATTCGGTGTCTCTGCTGATCACCCGGCTGGTTCGCACGGGAGTGTGACCCCCTACACTCTCTCGCATGACGACCAGGGGAGAGTCGACCGCCGACCCTCGGGAACCGGAACCGCAGCCCGCGGACGCCCCCGTGCACGCCCCTGCGCATGCCCCAGCGCATGCCGCCGGGCACCGGCCGCGCCGCGGCTCGCGCAGGGCGGCGCTGATCGGGCTGCTGGTCGTGTCGGCGGGCATAGCGACCTGGGCGGAGGTCCACTACACGGGCGCCTCCTCGGCCGCCGCGGGGACCGGGTCCACCGAGATCTCCCAGGACAGCGTCGGCGGCGTCGCCGTGCCGGGTGACACCAGCGGCGCAGCCGCTGCGCAGGGCGACCTGCCGGACGCCTCGACCATCGCCCCGGCCACGGTGAACGTGCCCGAGAGCGCCACCAACGTCAACGCCTACCAGGAGACCCGCTACGCGCTGGACAGCGCGGCGTCCTGCCTGGGCGTCATGGCTCCCACCGTGCCGAACGCCGTCGTCACCTCGTGTGAGGGCTATCTCACAGCGGACTACCTGAGCGCGGACCACTCGGTGTTGTCGCAGGTCACCCTCTTCACCTTCGCGGACGCGGAGACGGCGCGCCAGGCGGAGTCCGCGCTCGACAGCGCGTCGTCGGTGTCGATGCGTCAACCCGGCAACGCCGTTCCGGGGGTGACGGCGCCGACGACCGCAGCGCAGTGGAAGGTCGCCCAAGTCGGGCGTTTTGTCACGGTTGTCCACTCCGCCTACGCGGCGCAGACGACCGGCGCCACCGCCGATCTGGTCACCCCGACCTGGTACCTGACCGCGCAGACCGGCGACGCGGTCATGTGGGACGACTGAGCGGTCTCGGCACCTCTCTTATGCACCCCGGTTACGCGCGGGTGTGGTGGTCGCGGCTGTGGTGAGCAATGTCGCAACGGCTTCGAGTTGTCCCGTGCGGCGCGCTCCTGACAGGGTCGCCCCATGACCCTCGCCACCGCTGACCCCTTCGCGTGGATCGACGCCGCCGCCGCGACCCGGCAGCGGGCCGGTCTGGTGCGCACGCTGCGACCGCGCCCCGCGGACAGCGGCCTGCTCGACCTGGCGAGCAACGACTATCTGGGCCTCACCCTCGACCCCCGGGTCACCGACGCCGCGGCCGAGGCAGCCCGGCGCTGGGGTGGCGGCGCGACCGGTTCCCGGCTGGTGACCGGGACGACCGAGCTGCACGCCGAGCTGGAGCGCGAACTCGCCGAGTTCTGCGGCGCGGAGGCGGCGCTCGTCTTCTCCTCCGGCTACACCGCCAACCTGGCCGCGCTCACCGCGCTGACCGGCCCGGAGGCGCTGATCGTCTCCGATGCGCTCAACCACGCGTCGCTGATCGACGGTTGCCGCCTCTCCCGCGCCCGGATCGCCCGTGCCGCGCACAAGGACCCGGGTGCGTTCCGCGCCGAGCTGGCCGCCCGGAGCGAGGCCCGGGCGATCGCGGTCAGCGACTCCGTCTTCTCCGTCGACGGCGACGCCGCGCCGCTGGCCGAGCTGGCCGCCGCCTGCCGCGACCACGGCGCGGCACTGGTGATCGACGACGCGCACGGCCTGGGCGTCCTCGGCCCGGGCGGCTCCGGGGCCACCGCGGCCGCGGGTCTGGCGGGCGCGCCGGACGTGGTGACCACGGTGACCCTTTCCAAGTCGCTGGCCTCGCAGGGCGGCGCGGTGCTCGGTCCGCGCCGGGTGATCGAGCACCTGGTCCAGGCCGCGCGGACCTTCATCTTCGACACCGGTCTCGCCCCGGCCGCCGCCGGTGCCGCGCTCGGCGCGCTGCGCGTGCTCCGCTCCGAGCCCGAACGCGCCGACCGGGCCCGGCAGGTGGCACACCTGCTGGCCGACGCCCTGCGCGCCGAGGGATTCGAGTCCAGCGAGCCGGACGCGGCCGTGGTCTCGGTCCGCGCCCCCTCCCCGGAGGCGGCTGTGGCCTGGGCCGCCGAGGTGCGCGCACTCGGCCTCGGCGTCGGCTGCTTCCGCCCGCCGTCCGTGCCCGACCGCTTCTCGCGGCTGCGGCTGACGGCCCGCGCGGATCTGACGGATGATCAAATCACCTGGGCTGTCTCGCTTCTGGCCGGCACCGCCCCGGACGGCGCCCGCCGGGACCGGTGACGGACCCTGCCGCCATGGGCTCCGGTCGTGATGGGATGACCCCATGACTGGGACCAATGGAAGCGCGAACCGCCGGGGGAAGAGCCAGGGCAAGATCCAGGGGAAGATCCGCTGGGGCATCCTGGCCACCGGCAACATCGCCCGCGACTTCACCGAGGACCTCCAACTCCTCCCGGACGCCGAGGTGTTCGCCGTCGCCTCGCGCACGGAGGGGGCTGCCCGGGCCTTCGCCGCGCGCCACGGGATCCCCCACGCGTACGGCAGTTGGGCGGAGTTGGCCGCCGACGATCGCGTCGACGTGGTCTACGTGGCCACCCCGCACAGCGCCCACCACGACGCCGCCGCGCTCTGCCTCGACGCGGGCCGCGCGGTCCTCTGCGAGAAGCCGCTCACGCTGGACGCGGCGCAGGCCCGCTCCCTGGTCGAACTGGCCCGCAGCCGCGGGGTCTTCCTGATGGAGGCCATGTGGATGCGGTTCAACCCGGCGATCCGGCGCGCCGTCGAGCTGGTCCGTGACGGGGTGATCGGCGACGTCCGCACCGTTCACGCCGACTTCGGCATCGCCGGACCGTTCGAGCCGAGCCACCGGCTGCGGAACCCGGCGCTGGGCGGCGGCGCGTTGCTGGACCTCGGCGTCTATCCGGTCAGCCTGGCGCACCTGTTGCTGGGCAGGCCCGACCGGGTGCACGCCTGGTCCAGTCCGACGCCCGAGGGCGTCGACGCCAACACCGGTGTGCTGCTCGGCTACGACAGCGGCGCGATGGCCGCTCTCACCTGCGGCATCGTCGCGCCGACGCCTCGCCGGGCCACGGTGGCCGGCACCGAGGGCCGGATCGAGCTGCCCCAGGACTTCTTCCGGCCGGACCACCTGCTGCTGCGTCGCGGCAAGGACGAGCAGAAGCCGGCCGAGCGCATCGACGTGCCGTTCCACGGCCTCGGGTTCACCCACGAGGCCGAGGAGGTGATGCGCTGCCTGCGCGCCGGTCTGCTGCAGAGCCCGCTGATGCCCTGGCAGGCCTCGATCGAGGTGATGGAGCTGCTCGACGAGGCCCGCCGTCAGGCGGCTCTCTGACCGGACGTGTGGTCAGTTCACCCGGCCGAACCAGACGGAGTGTGTCCAGATGTGCTCCAGCTTCACGTAGGTGCCGGGGTGCGGGGAGTGCCAGATCTTCCAGTGCCCGGCGTAGATGCCCACGTGGTACACGTAGTCGCCGTCATGGAAGAAGACCAGGTCGCCGGGTCGCAGCTGCCGGAACGAGATGTGGTGCACGTGGTTGTACTGCTGTTCCGCCGTGCGGGGGAGTTTTCTTCCGACATGTTTGAACGCGTAGTACGTCAGCCCTGAGCAATCGAAAGAGTTCGGCCCGGTGGCTCCCCAGTGATAGGGGTCGCCGTGCTTGGATTCGGCGACGTGCAAGGCCCGCAGGCCGATGGTGAGATTGGCCCCGCTGGCCGTCGGCGCGACCACTGCGGTCCCGCCGAGAAGTGCTCCCGTGGCGGCGAGCGTGGTGATTCCGGCCTTCAGCCGGTTGGCATGGTTGCGCGCAGAACCAGAGGACGCAGACATGCTAAAGCCCTTCCGGAACCGCCTACGAAAGTCGTCCCTGTCGGGTTCGGGCTCCAGAAGCTGCCCGGCCGTCGTCCGGCTTCACCCCGAGGGGCGGCGTTGCCTGCGCCACCCCGTACTGCCTGGGTCTCCCGTTCTCGCCTGTCAGGTGTGTGTGAGCACCTGGCGTCCGGCCGGTGGCGAGACTAGGCGTCCGGCAGGACCGCCCCGCCACGGTGGCGAGGACTTGTTCGTTCGGCGGACAGTATTGGCACGTTTTTATGGGATCTTCACGTTCCGCCGTGCGTTTGTGATTCTTACCACATCGGGTTTGCTGCGCAATTCTTGAGCCTTCAGAGGTATTCGTATGCCGGGCCTCGAAATCGATTACAGCCGCGTTCGAACCGGGTGTGAACTGGGCTTATTCGGGGCGCTGTGGGAATGGTTCATCCATTCGGCGGGCGTCGGCCGATCGTGTCGGCCAGGCCGTATCCGACGGCCGCTTCCGCGCCCATCGCCAGGCCGTGTTCCAGGTCGTGTCGCACCCGCTCGCGACTCGTGCCGGTCGCCTCGGCGAGCAGCGCCTCGACGGCGCGGAGCCGACGCTCCCAGGAGTCCGCATGGTGCATCAGTTCCTCTGCCGCGAGCGGGTGGCCGTCCGGTTCGGTCCCGGGGTCCGGGTGGGCGAGCAGGAGTCGCGCCTGCGGCATGACGACCCGTCGGCCGGGCGTGCCGACGGCCAGCAGCACGGCCGCGGTCCGCTCGGCGCGCCCCAGGCAGACGGTCTGCACCGGGCAGGCGAGCGAGCGGACCACGTCGACCAGCCCGAGCAGCGGGGTGAGCGCGCCACCGGAGGAATTCAGGTAGAGGCTCAGCTCACGGCCCGGGTCGGCGCGGTCGAGGTGGAGCAGTTCGGCGGCGGCCTCCGCGCACGCGGTGTCGTCGAGCGGCCCGGTAAGGGTGACCACCCGCTGTTCCAGCAGCTGCTCGCGGAAGGGGTCGCGGAGTCGTTCGGTCGGCATTCCGTCCTCCTGCTCGTCCTGAGTCGGTCCGCGCGTTCTGCTGCGAACGTACTCGCCAAGAACGTACGTTCTGTACAGAACGCTAGACTTCGAGCATGCCTGCTGAGATTCCCGTCACACAAGCCAGGGCCGCCTTTGCGGAGCTGGTCAACCGCGTCGGCTACGGCAGCGAGCGGGCGGTCATGACCCGCCACGGCAAACCCCTGGTCGCCCTGGTCTCCGCCGCCGACCTGCGGCGACTGGAGGAGCTCGACGCCCAGGACGCCCCGCGCCCCGCCGAGGAGCCGGAGTGGTCGGGCGCCGTCAGCGAGATCCACGCGGTCGGCCCGCTCGCGGAGAGCGAACGCCCGCGCAGTCGCTTCGGCATCACCGCCCGGGAAAACCCGGGTCGGGCTGACGGTGGCCGTCGCTAGATTGAACGGGTGACCGAGGATCAGCTGCCCCAGGGCGTCGGCCGGACCGCGCTCGGCGTGGCCATGGTGCGGGCCGTCGAGAGCGCCCGTCCCGCGAGCGACCGGCTCTTCGACGATCCCTACGCCGCCGCCTTCGTCCGCGCGGCGGTTGCCGCCGCGCCCGCGCAGGTGCCGCGCGGTAGGTCGAGCGAGGCCTGGCGGGTGCTGTCCGCGCACCTTGTGCTGCGCACCGCGTTCTTCGACGACTACCTCCAAGGCGCGGCCCGCACGGGCGGCTGCACCCAGGTGGTGCTGCTCGCGGCCTGGCCGGACGCACGCGCCTTCCGGCTGGACTGGCCCGACGGCGTCCGGCTCTTCGAGCTCGACCTGCCCGACACCCTGGCCTTCAAGGAGCGGGTGCTCGCCGCCGAACACGCCGAGCCCCGGGTGCCGCGCACCATCCTCGCCGTCGACCTGCGCGAGGACTGGGCCGCCGCGCTGACCGGCGCCGGGTTCGACCCGGAGGCGCGCACGGCCTGGCTGGTCGAGGGTCTGCTGATCTATCTGGAGCCCGCCGACGCCGCCGCGCTGCTGGAACAGGTCGGCGCACTCTCCGCGCCCGGCAGTCGTCTGTCCCTGGTCCACGGCCGTGAGCTGCGGCGGACCCTGGAGCTCTCGGCCAGCGAGCCCTCGATGTCCGCGGCGATCTCGCTCTGGCGCGGCGGCCTCGGCCAGGACGCCGCCCAGTGGCTGCGCCGCGACGGCTGGCTGGTCCACGAGATCGACAAGGACGACCTCGCCGACCGCTACGGCGCGGATCGCCTGACCCACGGTGGCGGCTTCCTCGTCGCCGAGCGGCCCGGGACCGGCGAGCGTCCACGCCGCGCCGCCGCTCGCCTGCTCGTCCTGGATCCGGACGATCACGTCTTCCTGCAACTGCACCACGACGCCGAGGTCGGCCCGCACTGGGTGCTGCCCGGCGGCGGCCTGGAGCCGGGGGAGGAGCCGCTCGCCGGAGCCCTGCGCGAGACGACCGAGGAGACCGGCTGGACCGACGTGACCACCGGTCCGGCGCTGTGGACCTGGGAGCACGACTACCACCGCAGCGGGGAGGGGCTGGTCCGTCAGCACGAGGTGATCTTCCTGGCCCGGGCCCCGCGCCGGGACCCGGTCGGCGACCTGACCGACTCGTTCGCCGCCGACGGCATCCTCCGCTGCCGCTGGTTCAGCCCGGCCGAACTCGCCGAGGTGGGCGAGGTGCTGTGGCCGCCGCAACTGGTCGCCCTGCTGGAGGCGCTGCGCCGCGACGGCCCGCCCGCGCAGCCGATCGACCTCGCCTACGTGCCCAACCATCAGGAGCTGGACCGAGGGTGATGCCGCGTCCGCTCAACGGGCTCAACGGGATCAGCTGGCTCAGCTCCATGGTCGACCCGCTCACCCGCGACGCCGGGGACGAGCGGTTCGACTTCGGCCTCGACGTCCTGCTCGACGGGCTCCTCGCCCAGGCTGACCGCTTTTCCGAGAGGTAGGACGACAGGTAGGACGAGAGACGGGAGACGCGAGAAGCCGGCAGGAGAAGCGGAGCCCTCTTCCCTCGTTCGAGTAATCGCGTTGACCGCGTCACAGTCGCGACATATCGTGTTTCTGTCGCCGTCGATCCCGCGCGGTCGATCCGCCGTTCCCTGCCGGCCGAAGCTGGAGTGTGTCCGCCATGAACGAGCCTGTGCTGCTCCCTGCCCCCGCCGGCGAGGGCCCCGCCCTGCGCGCCGGGGACGTCGACCGGGACCGGGTCGCCGCCGTGCTCGCCGATGCTTTGGCCACCGGTCACCTCGATCCGGACGAGCACGCATCGCGACTGGAGACCGCCTACGCGGCACGGACACTGGCCGAGCTGCATCCGCTCACCCTCGACCTGCCCGTCTCCGCCTCCGAGCTGCAGCCGGTCGAGCCGCCGAGCGTCCGCCCGGTGACCGCGCTGTTCAGCAAGGTCCGCCGTGGCGGCCAGTGGCCGGTGCCGCCCACCAGCGTGGCCCGTGCCCGCTGGGGCAAGCTGGTGATCGATCTGCGCCAGGCGGTCTTCACCCGGCGCGAGGTGGTGATCGAGGCCGACGCCCTCTGCGGACTGATCGAGATCGTCCTGCCTCCGCACGTCCGCGTCTACGACGAGGGCGGCGCGTTCTTCGCCAAGCGGGTGCTGCCGCTGGGTGCGGTGGACGAGACGCCGACGGACGGTCCGACGATACGGATCACCGGCCGGGCCTTCCTCGGCCAGGTCCGGGTGCGTCGCCCCGGGGCCACGCTCGGGGCCGGTGCGCACCCGTGGCGGGAGTGGCGCTGAGCGCAACGCCGCAGCATCCTTGACCTGATGGGCCGACGTCACCAGGAGCACCAGGAGGTTCGGCCATGAACGTCTACGGAATGCGGGCGGAGTACGCGGGCGGGGGCACGATCAAGGCCTGGCACATGATGAAGGACGGCGCGCTGACTGCCCTCTGCGGTCGTGAGCTGGGCGAGGACGCGGCGACCATGACCGACGCGGGCTGGGCGCACACCAGGGAACCGATCTGCCACACCTGCGGCGCGCTCTACCTGCGCCAGGTCCCCTACGACAGCATGATGTCCGGCACCTGACCCGACAGCCCCCAGGCTCTCTGGGCGGCTCAGCCCGCCGGGCGCTGGCCCAGGCGGGCCAGGTACGCGTTGTACGCCTCCAGCTCCTGGTCGCCGTTGCGGTCGGCGGCCCGGTCCTTGCGGCGCGACTGGCGCTCCTCGGATTTGGCCCACTGGAAGGTCAGCGCGATCAGCACCACCGTTGAGGGGATCTCGCTGAACGCCCAGGCCAGGCCGCCCGCCAGGTGCTGGTCGCTGAGTGGGTTGATGCCCAGCGACGCCGGCGGGTGCGCGAAGGTGTTCACCATCAGGCCGGACGCCATCATCACCGCCACGCCGAAGAAGGCGTGGAACGGCATGCCCATGAACAGCTCCAGGATCCGCATCACGTAGCCGGGGCGGTGCGGTCCCGGGTCCACGCCCATGATCGGCCAGAAGAAGACCAGGCCGACCGCGAGGAAGTGGACCATCATCAGCTGGTGGCCCCAGGTGGTCTTCATCAGGAAGTCGAAGATCGGCGTGAAGTACAGCCCGTAGAGGCTGGCGATGAAGAGCGGAATGGTGAACGCGGGGTGGGAGACCACCTTCAGGTAGCGGGAGTGCAGCAGGGCGACCAGCAGCTCGCGCGGGCCGCGCTTGCCCTTGGGGGCCGGACGGAGTGCGCGCAGGGTCAGCGTGATCGGGCCGCCGAGCAGCAGCAGGATCGGCGTCAGCATCGACAGCACCATGTGCTGCATCATGTGCGCGCTGAGCAGCACCATCCCGTACTGGGCCAGTCCGGTGCAGGTGACCATCACCATGGTGACGACCCCGAGCATCCACGCGACGACGCGACTGACGGGCCACTTGTCACCGCGCCGCCAGAGCCGGACGGCGCCGAAGAGGTAGAGGCCCGCCATCAACAGGGCGGCTACCAGGAAGTACCAGTCGGCGGAGGGGTGGAAGGCGAGCGCCCGGCCGAAGGTGAAGGGGAGAAGGTCCTGGCCCATCCCCGGCATGCCCGGCATGCTGCCCATCGGCGGTTCCTGCTTCCCTCGTCCTGGTGCGCACAGTTACCGCACCAGAGTAGAACCGACCGTTTTGTCCTTCGGCACCCGGGTCATGCTTTGGGTACCAGCGTGTTCTCCGAACATCGTCCGGTCAGGTAGTCGTCGACGTTCGCGACGGTGGTCGCGATGATCTGGCCGACTGCCGTCGAGGTGAAGTAGGCCTGGTGGGACGTCACCAGCACCTGGGGGAAGGTCATCAGCCGGGCGAGGGTGTCGTCGGTCACGCCCTCCAGCGACTTGTCGAAGAAGAAGAGGCCGGTCTCCTCCTCGTAGACGTCCAGCCCGACGCCGCGCAGCCGCCCGGCGCGGAGCGCCTCGACCAGGGCGCGCGAGTCGACCAGTCCGCCGCGGCTGCTGTTGATCAGGATCGCGGACGGCTTCATCCGGCCGAGCGCGGTCTCGTCGATCAGGTGGTGGGTGTCCGGCAGCAGCGGGACGTGCAGCGAGACGATGTCCGACTCGGCAAGCAGCAGCTCCAGCGAGGAGTACTCCATGCCGAGCCGGTCGCGGCAGACGGGGTTCTCCGCGATGTCCCAGCCGAGCAGCCTGGTGCCGAAGCCGTGGGCGATCCGGGAGAAGCACTCGCCGATCTTGCCGGTGCCG
The DNA here is from genome assembly GCF_041262505.1 of Streptacidiphilus sp. MAP5-3. Lineage (NCBI taxonomy): Bacteria > Bacillati > Actinomycetota > Actinomycetes > Kitasatosporales > Streptomycetaceae > Streptacidiphilus > Streptacidiphilus sp. MAP5-3. The sequence continues at coordinate 133,984 of NZ_JBGCCL010000012.1, read as the reverse complement.
ATCACGCCGACGGTCATGTCGTGGACGTCCAGGCCCATCAGACCGTCCAGCCGGAAGTCGAACTCGCGGGTCCGCCCGGCCGCCCGGACGATCCTCCGGTTGACGGCCAGGGCGAGCGTCCAGGCGAACTCGGCGACGGCATAGGGGGAGTAGAAGGAGACGCGGCTGATGGTGAAGCCGAGTTCGGCGGCGACGTCCAGATCGATGTTGTTGAAGCCGGTCGACCGCTGGGCGATCATCCTCGTCCCGCCCTTGGCGAGGATCCGCAAGGTGGTGGCGTCGAGCCGGGCGTTGACGCTGGTGCTGATGATCTCGTGCTCGGCCGCCAGCGGCGCGGTGTCCGTGTTGAGGAAGACCTCCAGGCAGCGGACGTCGTACCGACCGGTGAACGCGGCTTCCAGCAGGGGCTTCTCGTCGGCCTGCACGCCGTAGGCAAGGATCTCCATACGATACACGCTAATCGGACATAACCGGCATTGCCCGACGGTCCGCCGCCGGGGCTGACCCGGCGGCGGACCTGGCGGCGGAACAGGCGGTGCGTCAGATGACGGTCTCGGCCTCGGCGTAGCGCTCGGCCGGGACGGTCTTCAGGTCCGCGACCGCCTCGGCGAGCGGGACCAGGTTGATGTTGGTCCCCTGCAGGGCGGTCAGGTGACCGAACGCGCCCTTGTGCACGGCCTCGACGGCGTGCCAGCCGAAGCGGGTGGCGAGGATCCGGTCGTAGGCGGTCGGCGTACCGCCGCGCTGGATGTGGCCGAGGATGACCGGGCGGGCCTCCTTGCCCAGCCGGTGCTCCAGCTCGCCGGAGAGCTGGGTGGCGACCCCCGTGAAGCGCTCGTGCCCGTAGATGTCGATGGTGCCCTCCTGCCACGGCATGGTGCCGGGCTCGGGCTTGGCGCCCTCCGCGACCACCACGATCGCGAACTTCTTGCCGCGCTCGAAGCGTTCGCGGACGACCTCGGTCAGCTTGCCGATGTCGAAGGGCCGCTCGGGCACCACGATGGCGTGGGCGCCGGCCGCCATGCCGGCGTTGAGGGCGATCCAGCCGGTGTGACGCCCCATCAACTCCACGACCATGACCCGCTGGTGCGACTCGGCCGTGGTCTTGAGGCGGTCCAGCGCCTCGGTGGCCACCGAGACGGCGGTGTCGAAGCCGAAGGTGACGTCGGTGCAGGCGATGTCGTTGTCGATGGTCTTCGGCACGCCCACGATCGGCAGGCCCGCGTCGGAGAGCAGGCGCGCCGCCTTCAGCGTGCCCTCACCGCCGATCGGGATGATGCCGTCGAGGCCGAGCCGCTCGCACATCTCCAGGGCGGCGTCGACGCCGCCCCGGAGCTTGGACGGCTGGACGCGGGTCGAGCCCAGGATCGTCCCGCCCTGGGCCAGGATGCCGGAGACGGACTCCAGCGTCAGCTCCCGGTAGTCCTCCTCGAGGAGGCCCCGCCAGCCGTCGACAAAGCCGATGATCTCGTCCCCGTGGTCCACCACTCCGCGGTGGACCACCGACCGGATCACGGCGTTCAGACCGGGGCAGTCCCCGCCACTGGTCAGCACACCAATACGCATTGTTCAGCTACTCCCGAGCAGAGCGCGGCGACCGGAATCGGACAAAACAACCCTATCGCGATGATACCGAGCAGCGACTCCCGGTCAGGCCGGCTCGGTCGCCAGGGCGGCGCCGTCGGCGCCCTGCGTGGGGGAGCGGAGTGGAACAGGTGTGAACTCGGAGGGATCGAGCAGGCGGCCCGGATCAGGCCGTCTGCTGCTGGGCGGCGGAGATGCGCTCGGACCGCAGCGCGTCGTACCACGTGTTGTCGGCCGGCGGCAGGGCGCTCACGTCCAGGGCCAGCTTGATCAGCAGGTCCGCCACGGCGGGGTTGCGGGCCATGACCGGTCCGTGCAGGTAGGTGCCGAAGACGGTGTCCCGCCAGGCGCCCTCGGTGCCGTCGCCGGTCCCGTTGCCGCCGCCGACGGTGACCCGGGCCAGCGGGGAGACGCCCTGGCCCAGGTGGGTGATGCCCTGGTGGTTCTCGAAGCCTGTCATCGTCGGCAGGCCGAGACGCGGGTCGGGCTCGGCGAGGATGTCGCCGACGTTGCGGTGGCTCTCGCCACGGGTGCTCCACACGTCCAGCAGACCCAGGCCCGACGTCCGCTCGCCGCGGTCGTCCACGAACTCGTGGCCCAGGATCTGGAACCCGGCGCAGACACCGAAGACGATGGCGCCGTTCTCGACCGCGCGGTGCAGGCCCGGGTCCACCCGCAGCCGCTCACCGGCGAGCCGCTGCGGGCGGTCCTCGCCGCCGCCGATCAGGTAGATGTCGCCGCTGGTCGGCACCTGCTGGTCGGAGCGGACGTCGATCCGCTCCACCTGCAGGCCGCGCTGCCGGGCCCGGCGCTCGACGACGAGCACGTTGCCGCGGTCGCCGTAGGTGGAGAGCAGGTCGGGGTAGATCCAGACCAGCCGAAGGGCGCTTTCACTCATGGCGGGAAGGTCCTTGTCGTCTCGGTGCCGGCGGTCAGTTCTGCACGTCGCGGCGGAGCTGCTGGAACGCGGTGTAGTTGGCGATCGCCTCGACCCGACCGGCCGGCGCCATCGCCACGGCCTGCTGGATCGAGTCGACCACCTGGAACTGCACACCGGCGACCTCGAGCCGCACCGCGAGGTCCAGCTTGCGCTGGCCCATCACGAAGACCGGGTGGCCGACCAGCCGCTCGTAGTCGACGTCCCACAGCCAGGAGGTGTCGGTGCCGTCCGCCGAGAGCGCGTTGACGGAGAGCACCACCGGCGCGGGCGCCGGGTCGATCAGGGAGAAGGTCTCCAGCCAGCCCGCCGGGTTCTTGGCGAGCAGCAGGCGCACCTCGCGCCCCGCCACCATGACCGACTCGTAGCGGCCCGCGACGGCCGTCACCGACTCCATCCGCTGCAGCGCGACCTGCGGGTGCACGCCGAAGACCGAGGCGACCGCCGCGGTGGAGGCGGCGTTCGACAGGTTGGCGCGGCCGGGCAGCTGGAGCCGGATCGGCCACGGCGACCCCTGCGGGTCGACCACGAACTCGCCCTGGAGCGCCCAGTGCGGCTGCGGTCGGCGGAAACCGCAGGACGGGCAGAACCACTCCTCGTCCGGGCGCTGCATGACGCCGCCGCAGCTCGGGCAGGACCAGGCGTCCTCGCGGTAGGCCTGGCCCGCCGCCACCCAGATCACCCGGCGGCAGGACGACGCGGCCCAGGTGACCAGCGGGTCGTCGGCGTTGGCGATGATCACGGCCTCGGACCCGGCCAGGCCCTCGCGCCACTTCTCGGCCAGCATGCGCGTCTCGGAGGACCGGTCGAGCTGGTCGCGGGAGAGGTTGAGCAGGGCGATGGCCTTCGGGTGGGTGTCCCGGGCGACCATGGCCAGGTACTTCTCGTCCACCTCGATGACGCCGAACCGCGCCTGTTCGCCCTCCGCCAGGGCGGAGGTGATGCCCGCCGGCATGTTGGCGCCGAGCGCGTTGGAGACGACCGGTCCGGCCGCGCGCAGTGCCTCGGCGATCAGACGGGTGGTGGTGGTCTTGCCGTTGGTCGCGGAGACCAGGACCACGTCGAGGTTCTCGGAAAGGCGACTCAGCAGATCCGGGTCCACCCGGAGCGCGACCTTGCCGCCGATCACCGAGCCGCTTCCGCGTCCCGCGGCGCGCGACACAGCGGCCGCGGCCTTTCCGGCGGTGACGGCGAGCTTGGCGCGAGCGTTCAGCGAGGCCGACGGCACGGCCGAATCGGGTTGCGCGGACATCGGTGTGCTTCCTCCTGCGGTCTGCCTGCGGGACGGCGAGGCTGTCCGTAGCCTACCGGGCCGATCCCTTCCGCTGCGGGCACCGTCCATCTCCGTTCGGTTGCCCGTCATCTGATCCGCCCGCGAACCAGCCGGACGGGCCCGTGAACAGGAGCGGTTGTGGCTCCGCATAGAGTCGTCCCATGCTCTCCCGCATCCCCGGCAGCGCCGGCACCGTGCATCCCGTCACCCCGTGGGCCTCGGCGGTGCTCCGCGAGCCGTGCGCGACCGTGGAGGTCTTCGACCAGGAGCTGGAGCGCCTAGTCGAGGACATGTTCGCGACCATGTACGCGGCGGACGGCGTGGGGCTGGCGGCCAATCAGGTCGGGGTCGGGAAGCGGGTCTTCGTCTACGACTGCCCTGACGACGAGGACGTCCGCCATGTGGGACACGTCGTCAACCCGGTGCTGGTGGAGGCGGACGGCGTCGTGGTGGCCGGAGAGGAGGGCTGCCTCTCGCTGCCAGGCCTGCGGGCGCAGACCCCGCGTTACGACCGCGCGGTGGTCCGCGGTCAGGACGTGACGGGCGCGCCCGTCGAGATCGAGGGCACCGGCTTCTTCGCCCGCTGCCTCCAGCACGAGTCGGCGCATCTGGACGGCGGCGTGTTCGTCCAGGAGCTGACGGGACTGCGCGCCTTCCGCGCACACCGCGCGATCCGGCGAGCGCCCTGGTACCTGCCTGCCGACGGCGGCTGAGCGCCGCCCGGGAGTGCGTCGGGAGTGCGGTGGCAGAGCAGGGGCTGCGGAGCAGGGATGGGCGGGACGGGACGGAGGCGGGCGCGGTCGTGCCGGAACGGACCCAACTGACCCGGTGGCAGGCGGAACCAGGGCGGACGGCCGTCCAGGACGAGTGGGGCCGGGTGGTGGCCGACTTCGTCCGGGTCGCCGTGACCAGCGGCCGGACCGATGCCGGGACCGGTGACGGAACCGATGCCGGGACCGGTGACCGGACCGGCGACGGGGTCGGCTTCTGGTGGGCGGACGACCTGCGTCCGCGCTGTCCCGACCTCGCGCATGCGGCGCGCGTGGTCGGCGAGGTGCTGGCCGGCTGGACGCTCGACGTCCGGGTGGCCTCGGCCGAGACCGACTTCGCCGAGTTGCTGCACCGCTCCGCCGAGGCGTTCGGGCGCCACGCCCACCACTACCTCTGGGACTTCGCGCTGATGCGCCCGGATCCGCGCTGGCACGAACCGGAGCTCCCGCACGGCCTGACGCTGGCCGCGCCCGGCGAGGTGGGTGGCCGCCGACTCTTCCGGCTGCACCAACGCGCCTACCCGCCGGGCCATCCGGACCATCCGGCCGGTGACCCGGACTGGTTCGCGTCGATGGTCCAGGGTCGGCTCTTCGGCGAGCTGCTCGACGGCAGCGCGGTCGCGCTGGCGCCGGGCGGACGGCCGGTGGCCGCGGTACTGGTGGCGCAGCGCAGCAGCTGTCTCGCGGGCGACGGGCCCGGCGTGGTGGACATCTTCCGCGACCCCGCGCACGCGCCCCAGGGCCTGGGCGCCGCACTGCTCCGGCGCGCCCTCGCGCGCACCGCGCAGGCGGGCCTGCCCACGCTGCGGCTGGAGGTGACCGAGGGGAACCCGGCCCGACGGGTCTACGAGCGGACCGGCTTCGCGTACAGCGGCAGTTCGCGGCGGTTGCGTCTGCCGGGGGGCACCTCCCGGCCGCAGGTCAGGGGGAGCGTCCCGCAGCCCGTCCGCTGACGGGGGGTCAGTCGCGCTCGCGGACAGGGCGGGTGGGGCGGACGGAGCGGGCGGACGGAGCGGGCGGAGCGGACAGATGTGTTCAGTCCGAGATCTTGGTCGCGCCCGGGTTGTCACCGGCTGCGGCGAGGCGGCCCCAGAGCAGGTCGGCCAGGGTCTGCACCATCCGCTGCCGGGGAAACGGCCGGTGCTCCAGCCACCAGTCGCCGCCGGCCAGCACCATGCCCGTGATCGCCTGCCCCCAGGCCTCCGCCATGACGTTGCTCTCCGGCCCGAGGTCCACCTGCATCGCGATGGCATGGCTCAGCTCGGCCGCGATCGCCCGCAGCGTGGGCGCCAGCGGCCCGGCTGGGGAGAGTCCGTCCGAGGCCGGGTCGGGGTGGGCGAGGAACCGGTAGACCTGCGGTGCGGACTCGATCGCGGCGAGGTAGGTGTCGAGGACGTTCTCCACCCGCTCCCGCCGCTCCAGCGGCGCGGCCAGCGCGTCCCTGATCTGCGCGAGGAGCGCGGCCGAGTGCCGGTCGGCCAGGGCGCGGTAGAGACCGTTCTTGTCGCCGAAGTGCCGGTACAGGATCGGCTTGGTGATCCCTGCCTCGGCCGCGATCGCGTTCATGCTCGCGCGCGGCCCCTCGCGGCGCACCACCCGGTCGGCCGCGTCGAGGAGCGCCGTGCGCCTCTCGTCGCGGGTGTCGGCCTCGATCCGCATGCCTTGACATTCCTTACTAGGTAGTAACAAACTTTGCGTGTGTTACCGACGGTAACACCTGGCGATGGAAAATCCAGTACGCGCAACGCGCCCGGGAGACAACAGATGACGGCCTTCAACCTCGCACTCAACGACGACCAGATCGCCGTCCGCGACTGGCTGCACGGCTTCGCCCGGGACGTCATCCGCCCCGCCGCGGCCGAGTGGGACGAGCGGGAGGAGACTCCCTGGCCGATCATCCAGGAGGCGGCCAAGGTCGGCATCTACTCGCTGGACTTCTTCGCCCAGCAGCAGTTCGACCCGACCGGTCTGGGCATCCCGATCGCCATGGAGGAGCTGTTCTGGGGCGACGCGGGCATCGGCCTCGCCATCTGCGGCAGCGCGCTGGCCGCAGCGGGCGTCGTCACCAACGGTACGCCCGAGCAGGTCGGCGTCTGGGCGCCGGAGATGTTCGGCACCCCGGACGAGCCCAAGCTGGCCGCGTTCTGCTCCTCCGAGCCCGACGCCGGCTCCGACGTCGCCGCGATGCGCACCCGCGCCGTCTACGACGAGGCCACCGACGAGTGGATCATCAACGGCACCAAGACCTGGGCGACCAATGGCGGCATCGCCCACGTCCACGTCGTCGTCGCCGTCGTCGACCCGGAGCTCGGCGCGCGCGGCCAGGCGTCCTTCATCATCCCGCCGGGCACCAAGGGTCTGAGCCAGGGTCAGAAGTTCAAGAAGCACGGCATCCGCGCCTCGCACACCGCCGAGGTCGTCCTCGACAACGTCCGCGTCCCCGGCGACTGCCTGCTCGGCGGCAAGGAGAAGCTGGACGAGCGCATGGCCCGCGCCCGGGAGCGCGCGGCTGCGGTCGCCCGCGGCGAGAAGGTCGAGCAGGTCAAGAACGCGGCGATGGCCACGTTCGAGGCCTCCCGCCCGGCCGTCGGCGCCCAGGCGGTCGGCCTGGCCCGCGCGGCGTACGAGGAGTCCCTGGAGTACGCGAAGACCCGAGAGCAGTTCGGCCGGCCGATCATCGACAACCAGGGCATCGCCTTCACCATCGCCGACATGCGCACCCGCATCGACGCCGCGCGCATGCTGGTCTGGCGCGCCTCCTGGATGGCGGCGACGGCCCAGCCGTTCACGGCGGCCGAGGGCTCGATGTCCAAGCTGTACGCGGGTGAGACGGCCAAGTGGGTGACGGCCCAGGCGATCCAGATCTTCGGCGGCAACGGCTTCACCCGTGAGTACCCGGTGGAGCGGATGCACCGCGACGCGGCGATCTACACCATCTTCGAGGGGACCAGCGAGATCCAGCGGCTGGTTATTGCGCGCACGCTCTCGGGTCTCCCGATTCGCTAGGCCCTGTCGTCAAACTCGCGTCGGATCAGCCCGGGTTGTCTGGTGCGGACAGTTGCAAGGCGGAGGATCGCCCTCGTACTGGGCCGTACTTGGGCGATGCGACAACGCAGCGTGGGGGCACCCCCTAGCCGAAGGCAGGGGGAGGCCGTACCAGGCAAGCCGGGCCCGGCGGGAGTTTGACGACAGGGCCTGGGAGAAGGTGCAGGTCTTCGAGGGGCGCGGGGCTCTGCTCGACCAATCTGCCCGCGCGACGAAGCCGCAGATCGGCAGAGCCCCACGTCCCTGAGAGTGCAACTTGCCCGCCTGCCGAAAAGGCCTACCGTGGGTGGGGGACCGACCCGAGGAGGCAGCCATGCCGGGTTCCACCACCATCGGCCGCACCGAGCGACTGGTCATGCTGAGCCACCACGACGCGGAGCGTCTCGCCGACACGATGGACCGGATGGCCCAGCTGCTGGCGTCCGACGGGGCCGACCGGATCACCGACGCCCAGGTCGCCAAGATCTGCGGCGGCGACGCCTCGATGCGCGCGGACTACGGGCACTGGACCGCCGAGCTGGGCCGCTATATTCGCGGCCACCTCTGAGACCGCTTCTGCTACTCTCCAGCCATGATCGACGCGCCCTGCTTCCGAATGATGCGCCCCTCCAGGGGCTGCTGAGACGCGAACGCACGCGCGCTACCGAGGCCCCGTCACCAGGGGCCTCTTGCATGTCCGCCGCAGGCCCCTCCCGCCCGACACCCGGTGAGCAACCGGAGCGCTGGAGAGCCTGATGAGCAGCTACTACGTCACCACCACCATCCCCTACGTCAACGCGCGCCCGCACCTCGGCTTCGCCCTGGAGCTCGTGCAGGCGGACGTGCTGGCCCGACACCGCCGCACGCGCGGCGGCGCGGTGCGCTTCCTCAGCGGGACGGACGAGAACTCGCTGAAGAACGTGCTCGCCGCCGAGAACGAAGGCGTCGACGTCCAGGACCTGGTCGACCGCAACGCCGCCGCTTTCGCGGAACTCGCCGCACCCCTGGCGCTTTCCTTCGACGATTTCATCCGGACCAGCCGGGACCCGAGGCACCGGATCGGCGTCGAATACCTGTGGCGACGCTGTGCCGAGGCCGGGGATTTCTACCGCAAGGAATATGTCGGTCTCTACTGTGTCGGCTGCGAGGCCTTCTTCGCGGAATCCGAGCTCACCGAGGACGGCCGCTGCCCCGACCACGGGACCGAGCCGCAGCAGGTCAGTGAGGAGAACTGGTTCTTCCGCCTCTCGCGCTACCAGGAGCAGCTGCGTGAACTGATCACGAGCGGGCGGCTGCGGATCGAGCCCGAGTCGCGCCGCAACGAGGTGCTGGCGCTGATCGACTCGGGCCTGCGTGACTTCTCCGTCTCCCGCAGCCGCGCCCGCGCGCGAGGCTGGGGGATCCCGGTCCCCGGGGACGAGGAGCAGGTCGTCTACGTCTGGTGGGACGCCCTCGGCAACTACGTCACCAGCCTGGGCCTGGGCGGCAGCGACACGGACGCGGAGCCCTACCGGACGTGGTGGGCGGGCGACGGCGAGCGGGTGCACCTGGTCGGCAAGGGCGTGCTCCGGTTCCACGCCGTCTACTGGCCCGCGATGCTGCTGTCGGCCGGACTGCCGCTGCCCACACGGGTGTTGGTCCACGACTACCTGACGGTGTCCGGGCGCAAGATCAGCAAGTCCGCGGCGGCGGGGGCGGGTTCGGGGGCGGGTTCGGCATCCGCGGTGGACCCGGCGGCGCTGGTGTCCCGCTTCGGGACGGACGCGGTGCGGTGGTGGCTGCTGCGCGAGGTGCCGCGCGTCGGCGACGCGGACTTCACCGAGGAGCGGCTGATCGCCCGCGCGGACGCGGACCTCGCCGGAGGCTTCGGCAACCTGGCCCACCGGGTCGTCACCATGGTCCATCGCTACCGGGACGGCGTCGTCCCGACCGCCACGGTGAGCACCACCGCGACCTCCGAACTGCGCGCGGTCTGCGCGCGGGCGGCGGGCCGCGTGGACGCGGCACTCGACGCGTTCGACTACCGTGCGGCGGCGGGCGCGGTCTGGACCCTGGTCGAGGAGGCCAACCGCTGCATCGACCGCACCCGCCCGTGGGAGCTGGCCAAGGCGGAACGCGGCGCCGCGGACCCGCGGTTGGACGCGGCGCTGGCCGCGCTGGTCGCGGCCTGCCGCGAGGTGGGCGAACAACTCCGCCCGTTCCTGCCGGACGCGGCGGACCGGATCGTCGTGCGGTGCACGCCGGTTGACGGCCGGCTGCCCGAGTCCGAACCGTTGTTCGCCCGCTTGGGTGGGTGAGATGCGCGGAGCCTCTCCAGGGCCCGGCGCCCTGAGGAAAGTGCAACTGGCCCTGTCGGCGGTGAATTCAGCCCAGGGCGTCCTGGAGCCCGTCGATGGCCTCCGTCAGGATCGACGCGTCGCGGAGGAGTTCCGGTGGGGTGCCGTCCGGTGCCGCGGACCAGTCCGTGTACGCGGATTCGACGCCCGAGACGTCCGCCGGTTCGCCCTCTCGGACCGCGTCCGCGGCGCGGGTCAGGGCGTCGCGCACCGTCGTGGCGAAGGCGACCGCGCCCGGTGCGGGCGCGGTCGCGGTGGGGGCGTGGGCCTCGATCAGCATCGCGGCGCGGCTGATCGCGGCGACCGCCGCCCGCGCGTCGGCGACCTGGGAGGGCCGCAGGCCCCGATGCCGGATCGGCTCGTTGGCCGCTGAGGCGTCCGTCGCTATCATCGCGGCCCGCGCGCCGCGCAGGTCGAGGAGGGCCTCGCGCATGGCGCGTCGGGACGCGGTCGACGGCTCGCCGTAGGCGTCGAGCGTCGCCGCCGCGTAGCGGCCAGCCGCGGCGATGTGCGCGGCGAGGCGGTCGGGCAGGCGGACGGTCTGCCAGGTGGGCCAGATCGCGTACGCGGCGAGCGCCAGCACTCCGCCGACCAGGGTCATGCCGACCCGTTCCTCCGCCGTGTGGGACAGCACCAGGCCGTCCATCGACAGCAGGAAGACGACGTAGATCGTGACCAGCGTGCTCAGCGCCATGTAACCGCTGCGCATGGTCAGATACGCGCAGCCGACCGCGCAGACGGCGAGCAGGCCGCAGACCCAGGGGGCGGGCTTGGCCGCGACCATGACCGCCGAGGCGACCCCGACGCCGACGACCGTGCCTACCAGTCGGGCCACGCCGCGGCTGTACGTCTGCGAGAAGTCCGGACGCATCACCATCATCGCGGTCATCGCGGCCCAGTAGCTGTGGCCGAAGGGCAGCACCCGGCCGACGCCCTCGGCCAGCGTCACCACCACCGCGGTGCGCACCGCGTGGCGGAGGACCGGCGAGCGCCAGGTCCAGTTGCGGCGGACCGCCCGGGCGGTGTGGGGAACGAGCGCGCGCAGTCCCGGGCGGGGCAGGTAACGGGGTTGGGCCTCGTCGTCCTGTGCATCCAGGGCGTCGTGGATCTCGGCCAGCAGGCCGATCAGGCGCAGCGCGGTGTGCTTGGCGATGCCGTCGAGCACCGGGCCGTCCTCCGGCAAGGCCAGGGCGCGGTAGGCGTGTTCGGGGATCGGCGCCGGTTGGCCGGTGCGGATCGAGCGCGCCGCCATGTCGAGGATCTCGGCGGCCGCCGCCAGCAGCTCCCGGGCACGGTCGCGTTCGCGGCCCTCCTCGGCGGCGCCGACGCGGGGGTCGGCCAGGGCGGCCAGCGCCGGGCGCATCCGTTCCACCAGCGAGCGGACGCCAGTGAGTTCGGACGGACGGCTGCGGGCCTGACCGGGGGTCACCTGGGCGGCGTCGCGGGCGACCATCAGCGGATCCGGGTCGAACGGCGCGAAAGGGTCGTGCCGCAACCGCCGGGCGTAGTCGGCCATGGAGGCGCAGGCCTCGGCCAGCGCCTCGCGGTGCGCGCCCCAGCGGTTGACCGGCCAGATCAGCACCAGCAGCGCCTGGATCGCGCCGCCTCCCGCGATCACCGCGGCGTGCTGCGCGGCCTCGGGGACCGTGGTCGGGAGAGTGACGATGCCCAGCATCACCGTGACCGTCATCGACGCCAGGATGCCCGCGGTCTGGCCACCGACCCAGGCCATGCCCGCGCCGAAGGCCCACAGCGCCAGCACGGCCAGGAACAGCGGCGGCCACGGCGAGACGACATAGCCGACGAACGTGCTCAGCGACAGTCCCAGCGCGGTCGCCAGCGCCAGCCACGGCTGCGGGCGGTAGCTGCGCTGGAAGGTCGCCATCCCGGCCAGCTGCGCGCCGAGCGCGGCCGAGGTCGCGATCGCCGGCGTGCTCAGCGCGAGCGCGCCGAAGAGCGCGATCGCCACACCCAGCGCGCCCCTCAGCGCGGCGAGCGGCGCATTGGTCGCCGGCTCGACGCGGAGCCCGGACCTGGTGGTCGACTTGATCGAGCGGTACCAGGAGGACCTGGTGGCCGGCTGCGGCGGTGGCTGGATCATCGCTGGCCAGATTAGTGCAGTGCGATCAGTTTGATCAGGTAGCGGACGGACCCCGTTCGCTCATGCGCTGACCTGGCCGTCCGTCAGGTACGCGAGGTCCGTCGGCCGCGTGGCGCTACCCGCGCGGGTGCTCGTTCCAGGTCGCGACGACCGGGCGGTCGTGCTCGGTGCTGAGGCGGCTGATCGTGCCCGTGGCCAGCTGGAACAGGGCCCCGTCGGCGGGCGGGAGCCCGAGCCGCCGCGCCGTCAGCACCCGCAGGAAGTGCGCGTGCGCGACCAGGACCGCGTCGCCGCCGGTGCTGTTGCCGAGTGCCGCCTCGATCCGCGCGATCACGCGGTCGGCGCGGATGGCCACCTCTTCGGGCGTCTCGCCCGGGTGCTCCTCGGGGCCGGGAGCCACGCCGTCCGTCCAGAGGTTCCACGCCGGACGGGTCCGGTGGATCTCGCGGGTGGTGATGCCCTCGTACGCGCCGTAGTCCCACTCGTGCAGGTCCGGGTCGACGCACACGTTGTCGAGTCCCGCCAGCTTGGCCGTGTCCTGGGCCCGGGTCATCGGGCTGACCAGCGCCACAGCGATCTTGTGCTCGCCCAGCAGCGGCGCCAGCGCGCGGGCCTGGGCCTCACCGTTCGCGGTGAGCGGCAGGTCGGTCCAGCTGGTGTGCCGGCCCGACAGACTCCACTCGGTCTCGCCGTGGCGTACCAGGATCAGGTCGCTCATCGCCGCTCTCCACTGTTCGAGACTGTTTGGGACTGTTCGGGACGCGGGTGATCGGATCGTCCGCTCATCGTCACGCTAGCGGGTCGGAGCGGTAAGTCGCTCGCCGCGTCGTCCGGACCTGGCCCGGCGTCCCCGGACGTGAGCAGTCGCCTGCGGAATGTGGCCGCGCAGAACCGGTCTGAGCGGCGTGGGCTGCCCCGAGGGGGAGAGCAGGCCGGCCGGAGACGTCAGAGCGACCGCAGCTCCTGGGTCACGACCCGGCCGCCGACCGCGATAAACCCGTCGGGGAGTGGCCGGGTCAGGATCCGGGAGCCCGTGCCCTGGCGGATGTCCAGCGCCCGGCGCTGTTCGCCGGTCAGCACGACGGCTGCCGCGCCGGTCGCCTCGTCCTCGTCGATGCCGTCCCCGCGTCCTGGGAACCCCCGGGCGCGGACGGTCCCGGCGCTCTCGTCCTGCCACGCCCACGCGTAGAGCCAGCCGCTCCCGGGCGGCGGGACCTCCAGGGCGTCGACCTCCGCCGGGCTCGCGTACTGCTGGGTCCGCTTGCCGGAGACCCACTCGGCGCGGCCGGAGATCCAGCTGAACTCCCCGTCCTGCCACGCCGGTACGTCTCCGGCCTCGGGACGCAGCAGTTCCCCGCCGAGACCCTCCTGCCGCAGCAGCCACCCGGTCCCGACGAGGGGGTACCCGGCGAACGGCAACCGCACGCTGGGCGTGTAGATGTCCGCCCGGCCGCTCGCGGCGTCGTCGACGAAGACGGTCTCGGAGAATCCGAGCTTGGCGGCGACGCGCTGACGCTCGGTCCGCTCGGGGATCGCGGCGCCGTCCAGTACCACCCCGAGCGGGCTGCCGCCGTGACCGTCGGGACCACAGAAGACGCGTACGACATGAAGGTTCGTCATGGGCGGCAATCCTGCCGTGTCCTGCCGTGTCCTGCCGTGCGGTGCCGTGCCCTCGTGTCCTGCCGTGCTCAGGTCTGCGCCGGTGCCGGTTCCTCGGCAGGATCCGGCTGCGGGGTGAGGCGGTGCAGGCCCTTGCGGTCGTAGTAGCGGGTCATCGCGAAGCCGAAGGCCAGGGCCAGGACGAAACCGACCGAGATCATGATCCAGGCCCGGGCCAGGCCCGCGTCGGCGCGGGCGTCGAAGTAGAGGATGGACCGGACCCCGGCGCTGAGCTGGCGCATCGGCTCGAAGGCGCCCAGGAACCGGTAGAAGGGGGGCGTCGCCTCCAGCGGCACGGTCGCCCCGGACGACGGCAGCGACAGCGCGATGAAGACGAACATCGACACCAGTTGCCCGATCCCGCCGAAGGCCGCGTTGATCGCCTGCACGCCGAGCCCGACCGCGAGGCAGGCGTAGTACGAGAAGATCCAGAGCAGCGGGATGTGCGTCGCGTCCATCCCGAGTACGGCGATGCAGGCCACCATCACCATCGTCGTGGTGAGTACCGAGATCCCGGCGGTCATCCACATCTTCAGCACCAGCGTCCGCGTCCGGTTGATCGGGACGGTCGGACGGCGGGTGTGCCACGGGCCGATCTCGCTGTCCGCGTAGCCGAGCGCGGTGTCGACGCCGTTGTGGATCAGGTTGCCGCCGACGAAGCCGCTGAGCACCAACAGCAGCGTGTAGTAGAACGCGGTCAGTCCCAGTCCGCTGTGCTGCCCGATCGGGTGGCCGACCTGGGTGGTGACCGCGACCGGGTCGGTCAGCAGCAGGCGGGTGGTCGCGTCGACGCTCGCGGTCGCGGGGGAGGCGGTGAGCTCCTTGCCGATGGTCAACGAGGCCTGGTGGGCCGCGTTCTGGTTGATCTGGGACGCCAGTGAGGAGCCCAGGCTGCCCACACCCGGGTTGGTCAGCACGGCGATCGTCGGCCGCGTCGTCGCATGCGCCGTCGTCAGCGCCCCGACGGAGGCGGTGAAGTCGGCCGGGATCACCAGCGCGCCGTAGACCTTGCCGGATGCCAGCAGGTCCTGTGCCTGCGCCTGGTCCACCTGCTTCCAGTCGACCGCGCCGACCGGAGAGGCGGCGACGACCGCCTGCGTGACCTGGGTGCCCAGGTTCTGCCGCTGGCCGGGCAGCGGTGCCCCGGTGTCGGCGTCGACGACGGCGACCGGGAGCCGGTGCAGGCTGCCGTTCGGGTCGAGGATGCCGCCCATGTAGAGGAGCGACAGCCCCACGGCGACCAGCGAGGCGAGGACGGACGGAACCAGCCACAGCTTCGGCCGGCGCAGCAGCACGGCGACGCGCGCCTGCCGCTGGGTGGCACGACCGCGCGGCGTGATCGGGGAGGCCATGGTGCCCCACGCTAGATCGCCGTGAGGGGCTCGCCCGGGCACGACACGGACAGCCCGGGCAAAACGATCGGGCCCGTGATCGATGATCACGGGCCCGACCCGATGCGTGCGCGAGGGGGGACTTGAACCCCCACGCCCCGAAGGGCACTAGCACCTCAAGCTAGCGCGTCTGCCATTCCGCCACCCGCGCATCGGAGTCTGTCTTTGCGGCCCTGCGGCCTCGCTGACGGGGATAACCATAGCAAAGATCAGCGGCCGTTCCGAAATGCGTTCCCGGGCGGTCATCACGGGCGCGACCTGCGGGGATGCGACGGCGATGCGACGGCGAGGTGACGGGGATCAGGCGAGTGGCTCGACGACGTCCCCCGGCGGGCCCGGTGCCGGACTGCGGACGCGGCGGGCTTGGGCGGGGGCGCGCGGCGGGAGAGGATGGGCAGCATCCGCACCGGATCCCCGGGACTCCGGAAACCCCGGAACTCCGGAGGCGCGGTGCGGCATCGACGCGGAGAGAGGCTGAGTAGCGTGAGCGAGACAGTGGGTGGAACCAGCGCGGTGAGCGGGGCGGGCGAGCGGCTCGGCGGTGGCCAGGGCGAGGGCTTCGGCGAGGCGGAGGTCGCCGAGCTGTGCCGGGACCTGATCCGGATCGACACCAGCAACTACGGTGACGGCTCCGGCCCCGGCGAGCGCGCCGCTGCCGAGTACGTCGCCGAGAAGCTGGCCGAGTTCGGCCTGGAGCCGCAGATCATCGAGTCGGAGCGGGGCCGGGCCAGCACCATCGCCCGGATCGCGGGCGAGGACCCGTCCCGTCCGGCGCTGCTGATCCACGGGCACACGGACGTCGTCCCCGCCAACGCCGACGACTGGACCCACCACCCGTTCGCGGGCGAGATCGCGGACGGCATGGTCTGGGGACGCGGCGCGGTCGACATGAAGGACATGGACGCGATGACGCTGGCCGTCGTCCGCGACCGGCTGCGCAGCGGCCGGAAGCCGCCGCGCGACATCGTGCTCGCGTTCCTCGCGGACGAGGAGGCGGGCGGCGTCTATGGGGCGCACCACCTGGTCGACCACCACCCGGGCCTGTTCGACGGGGTGAACGAGGCCATCGGCGAGGTCGGCGGCTTCTCCTTCACGGTCAACGAGAACCTGCGCCTCTACCTGGTGGAGACCGCTGAGAAGGGCATGCACTGGATGCGGCTCACCGTGGACGGCACCGCCGGTCACGGCTCGATGACCAACAAGGACAACGCCATCACCGAGCTGTGCGAGGCGGTGGCCCGGCTCGGTCGGCACAAGTTCCCGGTCCGCATCACCAAGTCGGTGCGGCACTTCCTGGACGAGCTCTCCGACGCGCTCGGCGTCGAGCTCGACCCGGAGGACATGGACACCACGCTGGAGCGGCTGGGCGGCATCGCCAAGCTGATCGGCGCGACGCTGCGCAACACCGCCCAGCCGACCATGCTCGGCGCCGGCTACAAGGTGAACGTCATCCCCGGTCAGGCCACCGCACACGTGGACGGGCGCTTCCTGCCCGGCTACGAGGAGGAGTTCCTGACCGAGCTGGACAGCGTCCTCGGCCCGCGCGTCCGCCGTGAGGCGGTCCACCACGACAAGGCCGTGGAGACCGACTTCGACGGTCCGCTGGTGGCGGCGATGCAGTCGGCCCTGGTCGCCGAGGACCCGATCGCGCGCGCCGTGCCCTACACCCTCTCCGGCGGGACGGATGCGAAGTCCTTCAGCGAACTCGGAATCCGCTGCTTCGGTTTCGCGCCGCTGCGGCTGCCTCCGGAACTGGATTTCGCCGGAATGTTCCACGGAGTGGACGAGCGGGTTCCGGTCGACAGTCTGAAGTTCGGGGTCCGGGTGCTGGATCGCTTCATCGACCAGTGCTGAATACGGCAGTGCTGAGCTGATTCGGCCGGCTCACCACTGAGCCGGTCTGATAATGCGGGATTTTCGTATAGGCGTGCGGGTGTCCTCACTCCAATGGGTGATCGTTGCCGGGGTTACGTACCCCATTTGCCGCAGTCTCGTTCACTCATATGCAGCCCACCGAACGGGCTGTTCCCATGGAGCAAGGAGAGACCATGCAGGTCAAGAAGATCGCCGTCGTCGTCGCCACCGCTGGTGGTCTGGCCCTCGCGGGCGCGGGTGTGGCCAGTGCGCACTCCGCCACCGCCGAGGGTGCGGCCTGGGGCTCCCCGGGTGTGCTGTCCGGCAACTTCGTCCAGGTTCCCGTCTCCGTGCCGGTGAACGTCTGCGGCAACACCATCAGCGTCATCGGTCTGCTCAACCCGGCGTTCGGCAACCACTGCGAGAACAACTGAGCCGGTTTCGGGAGAATCCGGAAGACCGACCCGGTCGATTGAATGTCTGATTGCGCGCCCGATTGAGCGACCGATCGACCGTCGCGCGGCCCCTGGAGGATTTTCCTCCTGGGGCCGCTGCATTTTCCCTGCGGTGTTAACCGTGCCCCGGGGTGCGTCCTGTCGTTGTGAGAGGTACGGGGGAACAGGCCTGGTGCACGCGCCCTGTGCGCGACCTTCGCATTCGGGCATTCCAGCAACAACCGGGCGGCCCACGGGTCGCCCGAAGGACTGAGGGCAGGGCACAACCATGCGACAAGCTGCCAAACGCGGTTTGCTCACGGTCATGGCGACCGGGAGCGTGTTGGCTTCCACTGCGGGTTATGCGGCGGGGTACGCCTTCGCCGACACGGGCGCCACGGGCGCCTCCAGCGACTCACCGGGCGCGCTCTCCGGCAACACCGTCCAGGTTCCCGTCTCCGTGCCGGTGAACGCCTGCGGCAACACGGTGAACGTGGTCGGACTGCTCAACCCGGCCTACGGCAACCACTGCGCCAACGACTCCGTCCGCAGCGTCCGCGAGGGCGGGGACGACGGTGGCGGCACCACCGGCGGCGGGAGCACGGCCAAGGGCGGAGCGCACGGCTCGCCCGGCGTCGGCTCGGGCAACTCGGTGCAGGTGCCGGTCAGCATTCCGCTCAACCTCTGCGGCAACACCGTCAACGCCCCGGGGGCGGGCAACCCGGCCTACGGCAACGACTGCGGCAACCACAGTTCCGCCACGGGCGGGGACAACAGGGGTGGCGGCGGGGTTCCGACGTCGTCGCCGAGCTGCGCCTGCAGCTCCCCGGCCGGGGGCGGCAGCACGGGTGGCGAGCAGCCCCCGCCGCCCAACAGCGGGACGACCGCCGCGCCGTCCGGTCACCGGATCAGCCCGCCGCCGCCCGCCGGTGAGGTGCTCGCCGAGACCGGTGGCGGCGGCGACGCGCTGCTGCTGGCCGGTGGCGGAGTACTGCTGGCGGCGGGCGGTGCGGTGATCTACCGCAAGGCGCGCCGTCAGCCCTCCCGGTAGGCGTCAGCCTTCCAGGTAGGAACTCAGCGGGCTGCGCACCTGACGGATGATGCGCCGTCTGAGCGTGATCTTGCGCCGCCCGTCCGGGAAGAGGCGGAGTCGGTCCAGCTCCCAATGGCCGTACTCCGCCTGCTCGGTGAGCAGGGCCCGGGCCTCGTTGCGGCTGACGGTACGGGGCAGCACCAGCGAGCGGAACTCGTACTCGGGCTGGCGGACGATCTTCTGCGGCGGTTTACCGGTGGATGGTGTGGGTGGGGTCAAGACTCTTCCTCCCGCGGACGAACACAGGCAAGCCTACGACCGGGCCGGGCCAGGTTCTCAAAAGGCTGCCCAGAGTGGAAGACCGGCAACCCGGGGCACACCCAGGGCGACCGATTCGTGATCGTTTTCCAACGAGGCGGACAACTCCGATGCGCGGGCTGCCCGGGAACGGATAGCGTGCGGGTCATGTCTGATGTCGTGCGTCCCTCCGAAGAACAGATCGCCCGGGTCCGCACCGCGGCGGATGCGGTCAAGGCCGCGATCGACGCGCATTTGCTCGCCGTCGAGACGAGAGCCGGCCAGGGCGATCCGGCGGTCGCCGACGCCTATGAGGCCCTGGCTCTCGCGGCGGACGCCTACGACGAACTGCTCGACGAGGTCTACGACGAGTTCACTCCCTTCGAGGTGCCCCATCCGGACGGCAGCGGTCTGCCGGACGGCATCGAACCTGAGGCGGTCAGCGTGCTGATCCGCCGGGATTACACCGTGACCGACCCGGGGGCCCTCCGCGAGGCCGTCGGCGCCCCGACGGTCACGGGGGCGCTGCGGACCCTCTTCAGCGACTTCGAGCCGGACCGGGTCGCCCGTCACGCCGCCGACTTCGGCCTGGAGGAGGGCGACTCGACTCTTTGGCTGCTGGCCGCCGATCCGAGCGAGCCTGGCGAGTGGCTCGCCGAGCCCTTCGACACCGCCGAACCGGAGCTGCTGATCGCCCGGTTCGACGTGATCGAGGAGTACGAGGACGAGCTCGACGAGGCCCTCGACCCCAGCTGAGCCTTACCCGGCAGCTCTACCCGGCGGCCTTACCCGGCTGAGCCGGGCACGGCTGTATGCCTGGGGTCGGCGGCGTGCTACTCGCCTCCGATGATCGTTCGCAGGCGGGTGGTGCGGGGGCGGGCCGCATGGGTCGCCACCGTCTGCGGAAGGGCCGGGCCCAGGGCGTTGATCAGTGAGAGGTGGCGCTCGGCGCGACCGCAGGCGGAGTAGAGCCACTGGCGGCTCAGCTCCGGCCCCGCCTCGGGCGGCACCACGACCACCACGCCGGGCCAGCGCCTACCGGCCGCCTGATGGGCCGTCAGCGCCCAACCGTGCCGCAGCTCGCCGAGCTGCTCGCGCGGGACGACGGCCGTCCCGGCGGGCGAGGCGTCGGCCGCTGGGGAGGAGAAGGCGATCTCCAGCCCCTCCGGCACTGCTCCCCGCACCACGCCCTCGTGGAGGACGCCGGGCGCGGGCACCCGGACGACCGCGTCGCCCGCGTCGAAGCCGCCGAACTGGCCCGGACCCGGGTTGAGCCGCTGCTTGAGCGCCGCGTTGACGGCACGCGTCCCGGCCGGGCCCGCGTGGGCGGGGACCAGGACGCGGACCTGCTCGGACGGGATGCCCAGCGCACGGGGGATCGAGTCGCCGACGAGCTGGACCGCGCGGTGCACGGCCTCGGCGGCGTCGCCGGCCTGAACCATGACGACCTCCTTCTCGGGGGCCGCGACCGGCTCGAACTCGCCGATGCCGATGCCCGAGACCAGCTCGCCGATCGGCCCGAAGTCCGGCTGCCGGGAGGCGACGACCGGCGCGGGCTTGGCCGCCAGCAGATCCGCGAAGACCCGGCCGGGCCCCGCCGACCAGAGGTCACCCGGGTCGCCGCTCAGCACCAGACGCGCACCGTCCGCCAGCGACTCCGCCACCGTGGCGGCCAACTCGGCGTCGAGTGCCGGCGCGTCACAGACGATCAGCAGGTCCAGCGCCAGCGTCCCGTCCACGTCACGCTCGCCGGAGGCCAGGAGTGTGCCGAGCGGTGCGGCGTCGGGGCCGAGCCGCCGGGCACTGTCGGTGTGGGCGCCGGTCAGCGCGGCCCGCAGCCCGAGCCGCCGTGCGGCCTGGAGCAGCGCGACGGGCTCGGAACGGGCGGTCTCGCCGCCTGTGTGCAGCACCAAAGCGGAGTCGGCGACAGCGCGGATCAGCGCGGCGGCAGAGGAGTTGGGCGCGGCGTCGATCACCTCGTCCCAGCTCGGGCGGACGGTGGCCGCTTCGGCGGGTTCTGCTGCCTCGGCCTCCTCTGTCTCCTCGCCGTCCTCGGTCGCCTTTGCCTGCACGGAGTCGTCGTCGAGCTCAGCCTCGACCTCGCCTGCCGCCTCGGGCCCGCCAGGGGCCGCGTCACGGCCGGGGAAGGTGGAGCTCAGTCGGACCAGGCCGTCGGCGAGGCTCTCCTCGGCCAGCGCGAGCCGGTCCAGCGCGAGCAGGACCTGCCCGGCGGCGGCCTCCTCGGACTCGTCCTCGTCGTCGCCCTCCTCCTGGAAGGCCATCACCCGACCCTCCGTCAGCACTGCGGCCAGGGCCTCGTCCGGGGTCGGCACCCCGTGGTCCGCCAGCCCGCGCCGGATCTCGCCGAGCTCGACGGCCGTGTGGCCGTGCAGGGACGCGCGCTCCAGCAGCCACTGCACCAGGGCGTTGGCCCGCCGCTCGTCCCCCGGCGAGGCCTCGGCGCCGAGCAGGCCGCGCGCGAACTCGTCCGCGTTGGCGGGCAGCACGCCGGGCACGGCCAGCACGGCCCACGGGTCCTCCCGCAGCGTGTCGGCGGCGCGTTCGCCGAGCGCGCCCACCACCGCCGGGGCGAGCTGCGCGGGCGCCCCCGCCTCGCCGAGCACCGCCGCGGCGTCCGCGACGGCGTCCCGTGCCTGGGCGCCGACGTCCTGCGCCTGGCCGTCGGCAGCGCGGATCGCCTCGGCGAGCTGTGCGGTCACGGCGTCCGTGGCTGTCGCAGCGTCTGTGGCGTTCGCGGTGTCACTCATCGGTCGCGGCCCTTCGGAATGCGTGCATCTCTGACGCCAAGAACGCTAGCGGCCGGCACTGACAAATCCGGAATCCGAACCACAGCCGGACCGTCCGGACCAGTGCGTCGGGCAGTACACCGACCGGCACGACTCAGTACAACGCCGTCCAGTTCTGGTCCGGATAGACGTGCACCGGCGCCGAGATGTCGTCCAGCGCGTTGCGGATCTCCGTCGGGAGTGTCAGCGACTCCACTTGCAGCGCCGCCTGCAACTGCGTGGCCGTGCGCGCGCCCAGGACCGGCGCGGTCACCCCCTCGCGGTCGCGGATCCAGGCCAGCGCCACCTGCAGGGGTGTGGTCGCGAGCCCGTCGGCCGCCGTGGCGACCGCGTCGACGATGCGGCGACCGCGTTCGTCCAGGTACGGGTGGACGAAGGCGCCGAACGTCGGTGACGCGCCGCGCGAGTCCGGCGGGGTGCCGTGCCGGTACTTGCCCGTCAGGACCCCGCGGCCGAGCGGCGACGAGGCCAGCAGGCCGATGCCCGCGTCCAGCGCGGCCGGCAGGACCTCGCGCTCTATCCCGCGCTGCAGCAGCGAGTACTCCATCTGCGTTCCCGCCAGCGGGACCCGGCCCGGGACCGCCCGCTGCCAGGTGGAGGCCTTGGCCAGCTGCCAGCCGCAGTAGTTGCTGACGCCGACGTAGCGGGCCCGGCCGCTGGTGACGGCGAGGTCGAGCGCCTGGAGCGTCTCCTCTATCGGGGTGTCGGGGTCGAACGCGTGGACCTGCCACAGGTCGACGTAGTCGACGCCGAGCCGGGCCAGCGAGGCGTCGAGCGCGCCGAGCAGATGGCCGCGCGAGCCGTCGAAACGGCGGTCGCGGTCGGGGACGCTGCCCGCCTTGGTGGCGATGACCAGCTCGCTGCGCGGGACCAGAGCGCCGATCAGCTGGGAGAGGAGGTACTCCGCGCCGCCGTCCGCGTAGACGTCCGCCGTGTCGACCAGGGAGCCGCCCGCGTCCAGGAAGACCTTGAGCTGGTCGGCGGCGTCGTGCTCGTCGACGTCCCGGCCCCACGTCATGGTGCCGAGGCCCAGACGGGACACGCGCAGGCCGGTGCGGCCCAGATGACGCTGCAGCACGGGTGGGAGCCTTCCGGTGACAGGCAGGGAGCTGGCGGGGAGCTGGCGGCAAGCCGGCGGGGAGCTGGCGGGGTGAGCCTACGCGGAACCTCTGCGTGCCGAGGGCATCGGCTGCCACCCGAACGGAGGCGTGTCCTGGCCGGAGACCCGTGCTACTGGCCGGTAGCCGCGCGCGGACGCGGGGGCTAGAGTCGGCGCAGACGCTCCGCTGGGGATCAGGGGACAGCCCCGGAACCACGGAGACCCGCCGGCAAGGAGGCAGCAGCGTGCGACTCGGGATCAACCTCGGCTACTGGGGGCTCGGCAACGACGCCGACAACATCGCCGTCGCTCAGGAGGCGGACCGCCTCGGGTATTCGGTCTGCTGGGCGGCCGAGGCCTACGGCTCGGACGCGGCGACCGTGCTGGCCTATGTCGCGGCCAAGACCGAGCGGATCGACGTCGGCTCCGCGATCTTCCAGATCCCGGCCCGTACGCCCACGATGACGGCGATGACCGCGGCCACCCTGGACACGCTCTCCGGCGGCCGGTTCCGGCTCGGGCTCGGCGTCTCCGGCCCGCAGGTCTCCGAGGGCTGGTACGGCGTCAAGTTCGACAAGCCGCTGGCCCGCACCCGCGAGTACGTCGAGATCATCCGCAAGGCCATGTCCCGCGAGCGCGTCGCCCACGACGGCGCCAACTGGACGCTGCCGCTGCCCGGCGGACCCGGCAAGGCGCTCAAGCTGACCATCCACCCGGTGCGCGAGCGGATCCCGCTCTACATCGCGGCCATCGGCCCGAAGAACCTGGAGCTGACCGGCGAGATCGCCGACGGCTGGCTCGGTATCTTCTTCGCCCCGGAGCAGGCCGAGCTCTCGCTCGCCTCCGTGCGCGCCGGCCGCGAGAAGGCGGGCCTGACGCTGGACGGCTTCGACGTCGCCCCGAACGTCCCGATCGCCGTCGCCGCGAGCGACAGCGAGGCGGACCTGGCCGCGGCGGCGGACATCTTCCGCCACTACACCGCGCTGTACGTGGGCGGCATGGGCAGCAAGGAGCAGAACTTCTACAACCGCATCGCCTGCCGCATGGGCTACGAGGCGGCGGCGGACGAGATCCAGAAGCTCTACCTCTCCGGCGACAAGGCGGCTGCGGCGGCCGCAGTTCCGCAGCAACTCATCGACTCCACCACCCTCGTCGGCACCCGCGACCGCATCGCCGACCGCCTCCGCGCCTACGCGGACGCGGGCGTCACCACGCTGAACCTCTCCCCGGGAGGGTTCTCGCTCGACGAGCGGATCACCGCGCTGCGCACGGCGGTTGAGGCGCTGGAGCAGGCCGGGCTGGCCTGAGCAGCGGTCGGCGAGCTCGTGCCGGACATGGAGGGCGGCTGTGCGAGACGGGGCCACCCGGGCGACGCGGTCGGCGTGCCGATTCTCCTCGCCCCTCGCAGCACGGCGACCGCACTTACTCGACTAACGAAAGCGGTCGGGAGTGGGTGAATCGGGATCAGGCTGCGCTCCGCCACCGGGAAGGAGCACAGACAGGGCGGGGGTGCGGCGGGCGGCGCGGGTGATGTAGACGGCGTTCCAGACCGCGATCGCGCAGAGCGCCGTGATCATCCACGCGGTGGAGGCTCCGACGGCGACCGGCACGGGCAGCGCGTAGACGAGGGGTACCCGGAGCGCGGACTCGGCGAGCAGCCCCAGGCCCCAGCCGAGGGCGCTGGTGCGGAAGGCGCGGCGGGCCGTGGGTTCGCCGGCGTAGAGGTGGCGGAGGGCCTGGGCCTGGTGGGGTTTCCAGTTCTGCGCGCCGACGAGCGTCAGTGGGGTGTCGCCGAGCAGGCTGGCCAGGAACACCAGGGCGAGCGCGGCGGTGCTGAAGGAGTCCTTGAGCAGCAGGAACCGTGGGTCGCCGCCGACGAAGGCCAGGGCGAGGCCGACGCCGAACACTGCGAGCATGACTGCGGCGAACCAGGACACCCGTCGGGTCCAGGCGCCCACGGCCACGAGCCGTGCCCCTGTGGCGGCCGTGGCTGCGAGCAGCGCGGCCCAGTCGGAGGCGCCGAGGGCGTGGAGTGTGTAGTAACCGGCCAGCGGCAGGCCGATGCCCAAGCTCAGACCGGCCAGCTGACCGTCGGCTTCGGCGACGACCCCGCTGCCGCCCGCCGCTCGGTCCGCACGTCGTCCGGCAGAACCTGATGCCCGTCCAACGCGGCAGGGGTGTTCGACAGCATCCAGCGGATAGCGGAATCCAGCCGCTCGGTGGTCATCTCCACGGGAACCGCCGACGCCGCTCTGGCAGCGCCTGCGGGACTGGAACGCCGCCGGGGTCTGGGATCGTACGCCGGGAGGCCCGCAGCCGCGCAGGGGCGCGGGCGGCGGCCTGACCTCGCCGTGGCTGAACCCTGGCAGTGGTAGCGGGGGCGGCGGATCACTGCGCTCCGCGCGGCGGTTGAGGCCGTGGGGCAGTCCGGGTCGGCCTGAGTTCGACCGGGGGTCGTGGCTTCGAGGGCGCTGGTGCTGCGCCCCTGCTCGGGCCTCTGTCGCTCTGACGCGACGCCAGAACGCGGTGCCGTTTCGGATGCGGAGCGCAGCAGGCGCTGACGACGCGTCTCCCGTACGGTCCGGGCTGGGCGCACAGCTCCCCCAGAGGATCGGACATATGCCGATTTGATGAGCAATCATCCGAGATTGCTGCCTGCGTTTGCGCCCCAACGGTGCGTCACAAATCGCCCTGTTGAGACATAGCTCACAGATCACTGAGAAGAAACTGAGAGCTTTCTGGGTGTCATGCCTTGACCCGTCTCCGACAACCCTGGTTCACTCTCGTGCCAACCGCCGCTCTCACCACTCAATGTGGTGACACGACGTCAGCTGCTTCCGCTGCGTCGGCGCTTGGCTCCTGCCATGTCTGCCGGCCTGGGGAAACCGCGTGCTGGCGTCACGTGACATGAGAGGAAGCTCCCCCCATGCGCAACCCCATCCACGCTGGTCGGCCCCGTAAGGTCCTGACCGGGATGGTCTCCCTCGGCATAGCCGTGGCGGGCCTGGCCGCCAGTCCCATCGCCCAGGCTGCGACCACTGCGCCGAACGCCGCGCCGATTGCGGCGCCGATCGCCGCGTCGGCCCAGGCCGGCCACGGTCACTCGACGGCGCACTACCGGCACGAGTGCGCTGCCCCGAAGGCGCACCAGGCCTCCTGCTTCGCCCTGGTCCGGACGGACGTGACGGAGCCGCACGCGCTGGCGCTGCACGCCGACAGCAACGCCGCGACCCCTGACGGCTTCGGTCCGAGCGACCTGCTGGGCGCCTACAACATCCCCGCCAACGGCGGCGCGGGCGCCACCATCGCCATCGTCGACGCGCAGGACGACCCCAACGCCGAGGCGGACCTGGGCAGTTACCGCACCCAGTACGGGCTGCCCGCCTGCACCACGGCCAACGGCTGCTTCCAGAAGGTCGACGAGAGCGGCGGCACCAACTACCCGACCGCCGACGCCGGTTGGGCCGGGGAGATATCCCTCGACCTGGACATGGTCTCCGCGATCGCGCCGAACGCGCACATCCTGCTCGTCGAGGCGACCAGCGCCAACACCTCCGACCTGGGCACCGCCGTCAACGAGGCGGTCAAGATGGGGGCCAAGTACGTCTCCAACAGCTACGGCGGCTCGGAGGACTCCTCCGACACGCAGACCGACAGCAGCTACTACAACCACCCCGGTGTCGTCATCACCGCCTCGGCCGGTGACAGCGCCTACGGCGTCGAGTACCCGGCGGCGTCCCCCGACGTCACCGCGGTCGGCGGCACCTCGCTGACCAAGGACTCCAGCACGCGCGGCTGGTCCGAGTCCGTCTGGTACACCAACTCGACCGAGGGCACCGGCTCCGGCTGCTCCGCGTACGAGCCCAAGCCGACCTGGCAGACCGACAGCGGCTGCTCCAACCGCACCGTCGCCGACGTCTCCGCCGTCGCCGACCCGGCCACCGGTGTCGCCGTCTACGACAGCTACCAGTCCAACGGCTGGCAGGTCGTCGGTGGGACCAGCGCGTCCTCGCCGATCATCGCCTCGGTCTACGCCGACGCGGGCACCCCGGGTGCGAACGACAACCCGGCCCAGTACCCGTACAAGAACACCTCGGCGCTCAACGACGTGACCACCGGCAGCAACAGCGGCTCGGGCTGCACCCCGACCTACCTGTGCACCGCGGGCACCGGCTATGACGGTCCGACCGGTCTCGGCACCCCGAACGGCCTGACCGCCTTCACCGCGGGCAGCGGCAGCAGCGCGGGCCTGGACCGCGCGGCCCACTAGGTCTCCTGGCGTCAGCCCAGTAGTCCAGCAATCCCCTGTGGGGCCGGTCGTCCGATCGGCCCCACAGGCGCGTCGTGATCCGAGGCGGGCCCGGGCAAGCGTGGGCGCGCCCGAACCGCACCGGCAGGCCGGCGGCGTCCCGAGTCGGTCAGATGGTCCCGCGCAGCTTGGCCAGCGCCTCGTTGAGCAGGATCTCGCCGTCCTCCTGGCTGCGGCGCTGGCGGACGTAGCCCATGTGTGTCATGTAGGGGGCGTTGCCCTCGGCGACGGGCACCTGGTCCGGGTCGGGGCCGGCGGGCAGACCGCACCTGGGGCAGTCCCACGTCTGCGGGACCACGGCCTCGATCGCGAAGCTGAGCTGCGTCTGGTGGCTGTTGCCGCACCAGAACGAAACCGTCGTGCGCGGGGCGAGGTCGCCGCGCTCCGGTTCCCCCATCGGTCCCGACCCGATCCGCGCACCCCTGATGCCAGAACGTCCCTGTGCCACGATGCTCTCCTCGGCCACGATGTCCACGCCTCGGATGTGCATGGGGACGCCCAGCGTACGTCCCCTCACCGGGACAGCGGCCCCACCCCTCTCCACCGAGCCGCTGCCGTGCTGGTCTTCTAGCGCAGTTCCTTCACCAACAACTCGAATTCCAGGTCATTGCGCGTGGGCAGGCCGAAGCGCTCGTCGCCGTAGGGAAAGGCACTCGTCCGCCCGGTTCGGGTGTAGCCGCGACGTACGTACCAGGCGGTGAGGTCCTCCCGGGCGGTGATCACCGTCAGGTGCATCTCTTTCGCGCCCCACTCGCCGCCGGCGAGGCGCTCGGCCTCGGCGAGGAGTTGCTTGCCGAGGCCGCCGCCCTGGAGTTCGGGACGCACCGCGAACATCCCGAAGTACGCGTGGCCGCGACGGTTCTCCAGTTGGCAGCAGGCGAGGAGTGTGCCGTCCGACTCGACCACGACCATGCGGCTGTCCTGGCCTTGGAGGACCGCCATGACACTCTCGGGGTCCGTCCGTTGCCCCTCCAGCAGGTCGGCCTCGGTGGTCCACCCCGCGCGGCTGGATTCGCCCCGGTAGGCCGACTCGATCAGTGCCACCAGGGAGGGCACATCCGCAGCTGTAGCGGTACGGAAAGTCGGAAGCGCGACTCGCTGGGTATCCATGACGGCGAAGCTCCTGATGTACGACGGTGCGCCAAGGCTACCGAACGCTCCCCGAAGCCGGGCCGCCACCGCGAACCGCGGCGTCGGCCTCGGT
The DNA here is from genome assembly GCF_041262505.1 of Streptacidiphilus sp. MAP5-3. Lineage (NCBI taxonomy): Bacteria > Bacillati > Actinomycetota > Actinomycetes > Kitasatosporales > Streptomycetaceae > Streptacidiphilus > Streptacidiphilus sp. MAP5-3. The sequence continues at coordinate 105,872 of NZ_JBGCCL010000012.1, read as the reverse complement.
CAGCCGATCAGGACGCCGGGGTTGAGGACGTGGTGCGGGTCCAGCGCGTCCTTTGCGGCCTGCAGGGCCAGGGCGAAGGGGGCCGGGCGCTGGAGGTCGTAGCCCGGGCGGTGGTCGCGGCCGACGGCGTGGTGGTGCGTGATCGTCGCGCGATGGCGGTGGAGGACCTCGGTCGCGACGGCTTTGATCTCGTCCCAGACCGCGACCTCGTCGCCGGGACGTCCGGCGACGGCCACGGTGAAGTAGGGCGCGGCGCCGTCCGGATAGACGTGGGTGAGGCGGCAGTTGATAGTCGCGGGGTGACCGGTGGCTTTCAGGGCGGCGGCGCCGACCTCGGTGCGGACCGCGTCGATCAGCGCGGGGACGGCGCCCCAGGTGGCAGCGGTCTCGAAGGTCTCGACGACGGCGCCGACGCGGGCCAGTCCGTCGCGCAGGTAGGGCATGCGCAGGAACGCCGAACGCCAGGCGCCCACGGCCGTGTCGGCCGGGGCGTCGCGGTGCGTGGAAGGGTCCTCGCCGCGGCCTCCGTGGGCACGGGCGATGTCCAGGGCGCTCGCGAGGCGGTCGTCGACCGGCCCGGTGGCGGACTCGAAGCCCAGGACCAGAACGGATGAGCCGTCGCTCGCGGCACCCGAGAGCAGCGCCTCACCGGGGTCGAGCAGACGGCAGTTGGCGGGCGTGAGGTCTGACTGGGCGATGGCGCGTACAGCGTCCAGTGCACGGGAGAAGTCGGTGAACGAGACCGATGTCGAGGCCTTGTGGAGGGGCCGCTGCTGCAGGCGCATCCACGCCTCGGTGATGACTCCGAGCGTCCCCTCGGAGCCCAGGAAGAGCCGGTCGGGCGACGGTCCGGCGCCGGACGCGGGCAGTCGCCAGGACGTGCTGGTGCCTGCGGGCGTGACCACGCGCAGGGACTGGACGAAGTCGTCGATGTGGGTGTGTCCGGTGGCGTAGTGCCCGCCCGCGCGGGTGGCGAGCCAGCCGCCGAGCGTGGAGAACTCGAAGCTCTGCGGAAAGTGACGCAGCGTCAGCCCGTGGGGCCGCAACTGCTGTTCCAGCACGGGACCGAGAGCCCCGGCCTGGATGCGCGCCGAGCGACTGGTGGCGTCGATCTCCAGGACCCGGTCCATCGAGGTCAGGTCGAGCGACAGCACGGCGCGGTGGGCGTCGCCGCGGTACTCCACGCCGCCCACCACCGAGGAGCCGCCGCCGAAGGGAATGACGGCGACGTCGTGGTCACCGGCCCAGTCCAGCAGGTCGGCCACGTCCTGGTCGCAGGCCGGGAGGGTGACGAGGTCGGGGATCCGGCCGGGCCTGCCGTGCAGGGCGCGGACGACGTCGCGGTAGGCCTTGCCCATGGCGTGGGCGGCGCGTGCTTCGGGATCTGTGGTGACCAGCTGCGCCAGCGTGGACGGGGGCGTCACGGCCGGGCGGGTGATGTCCAGGTCGGCGACCCGGGGTATCGGCAGCGGCCGGGTCAGGCTGCCGGGCAGCAGCGAGCCCATCGCCATGCACTCGGCATCGTCGGGATGGGCATCGGCATAGCCCCAGCCCCACCAGGAGCGCGTGCGGGAGGAGCCGGGGCGTGGCGTGGCTGCAGGCATGACGGTGCTCCCAGTGGGGGACAGCGGGGGATACGAGGAACTTACCCAACGGAAAGTTACCCTAGGGTAAGATCGAACCCATGACAACGCTCCCCTCACGGGCCGGCACCAAGGGCGTGCCGCGGGCCGCGCGCGAACAACAGGTCCTCGCCGCGGCCACCGAGGAGTTCGGCCGACACGGTTACGAGGCAACCACCGTCGCCGCCATCGCCACCCGCGTCGGGGTCACCAAGCCGCTGCTGCACCAGTACTTCGGGAGCAAGCAGGACCTCTACCTCGCCTGCCTCAACCCGGTGGGCGACAGGCTGTTGGGTGCCGTCCGTGCCGCGATGGCCGAACCGGGCGCCGACGCGTCGCCCACAGCCCTGCGCACGCCCCTGCGTGTGCTGAGCGCCCTCTTCGCTGCGCTCGACGGGGAGCGCCGGGCGTGGTTCGTGCTCTACGATCCCTCGCTGCCGCCCGGAAGCGAGGCCGCCGAACGTGCGGCCCACTACCGCGACGCCATCGACGGCCTTGCCGCGATCGGTTCGGCCGACCTGCTGCAGGCTGCCGGATCCGGCGACCCGCTCGACGCCGACGCCCTCATGTACGCGTGGCGCGGCCTGTGCACTGCCCTGGTCCGGTGGTGGATCAACCACCCCGACGAGTCGCCCGACGCGATGGCGCGACGCTGTGCACGACTCTTCGCCGCCACCCGATTCGTCGATCCGGAAGATGGTGACGGCGACGGCGCCTGAGCTGTCGCCGTCTCAGGGCCGACGCCGAACGCCGGCCCGTGCCCGGGGACCCGGGCGCGGACCGGCGTTGGTGTTGCGCCGTGATGCGGTGCTGTGGATCAGTGGCACCAGCGCGGCGCAGGGCCGACGTTGACGATGTAGCGCGCGGAGGACCACGCCCACCGACCGTCGGCCAGCTTGTACCAGCGCGGGTTGCCGTCGATCCACTGGCCGTTGACCTTGCACACGATCCAGACGGTCTGGCCGTAGCCGAGCGAGCCGATCACCCGGGCGCTCTGCGACGGGCCGCTCCGGATGAGCAGACCGGTGCGGGCGATGACCCTGCCCTTGTAGAGGTGGTGATGGTGGTGCATCGCCATGGCGGGCTTGGCCTGCGAGGCCGGAGCCATCTGCGGCGCAGCGGCAGAGGCGGTCCCCGCCGCGGCCAGCGTGGCGAGCGCGCCGATGGCCGTGACGGAGGCGATCTTGCGAATCGTCGACTGCAGAAGCATCTACGAATCTCCTGGTGAGGCGGCCCAGTTCGGGCCGAGGAATGGGGGCCTGCTGCCGGAAGGCGGCGCGGGGCACCCCTCGAAGACGGCCCTGGAGCGAAATCCGTCGTTCCGGACCGGTCGAAGCTCACGCTATGCACGTCACCAGGAGTCGGCAACTTGTCACTGTGGGTAGCGAATCACGGCTTCGAGGGCGTGCGGAGGTGGACGACGCCTGAGGCCAACTCGGCACCCTCGAAAGCACCAGAGCGCGCCCGGGCGGCAAGAGTGCGGGAGATGATCCGGTCGGTCACCGTGGGGAAGAGGCGCGTCAGGAAGAACTCACGCCCCCGCCGCGGGAGTTGACGTGGGAGAGACCCGCTGGGATGTCAGGCCTGGAGGCGGACGGTCATCTGCACCGTCACCTCGTCCCCCTCGGCGAGGCGTTCCGGCCGTCGCACCGCGTTCTTCAGCGGGAGCAGGTAGCCGCCGTCCTTCGGGAAGAGCGAGGTGGAGAAGGCGGTCCCGCCGATCCGGGCGTCGACCGGGATCACGCCCCAGCCGTAGCTGGCCTGGGCCGCCACCTCGCGGACGTCGGCGGACTGTTCGTCGGGGACGGCGACGAAGTAGAACGGCGCGGGGCCACGCCACTCGAAGACGTTGCCGGTGAAGTGGAGCTGCACGGATCGCTCCCGTCAGTCGTCGTCGCGGTCGTGGTCGCCGATCTTGCCGTCGATCAGCTCGCGGAGGATGTCGATGTGGCCCGCGTGACGGGCGGTCTCCTCGATCATGTGGACCAGCACCCAGCGCATCGTGACCGTCTCCCCGAACCAGGCCGTTCCCTCCGCGTCCAGGTCGGTCGACCCGGCCGCCGCGTTGGCCGCCGCGCGGGAACGGGCGTAGAAGGCGAGGACGTCCGCGGTCGTCTCCTCGTCGCGGACGCGGAGGTCGGCCTCGGGGTCGTTGTCGTCGAACGGCAGCGGCTCCGTCTCGATCCCGAAGGGCTCGCAGAACCAGCCGTACTCGACCGCGGCCAGGTGCTTGACCAGGCCCAGCAGGCTGGTGCCGGACGGCACCATGGGGAGGCGCAGCTGCTTGTCGTCCAGGCCGTCGAGCTTCCAGAGCACGGCGTCGCGGTGGCGCTCCATGCTCTGCAACAGGATGGTCTTCTCGTCCCGGGGGATCTCCCGTGTGGTCGTCATGTCCGAGCAAGCTAGCAGCGGCCACTGACAGCGCGCGTGCGTTTTCCCGTCGGTTCGCAGCGGCCGCACGGTGGCCTGTTCGGATGGGTGATCTACCCTGGGCAGCATGCCGACTCTGCTGCTCGTCCGCCACGGCCGTTCGACCGCCAACTCCTCCGGGGTCCTGGCCGGGTGGAGTCCGGGTGTGTCGCTGGACGAGCAGGGGGAACAGCAGGCCAAGGGCCTTGCCGAGCGGCTCTCCGGACTGCCGGTCAGCGCCGTCGTGAGCAGCCCGCTGGACCGCTGCCGGCAGACCGTCGCACCGCTGCTGGCCACCCGTCCCGAGCTGGCGCTGCGGATGGACGAGCGTCTCGGCGAGTGCCGCTACGGGGACTGGACCGGCCGCACCCTGGCCGAGCTGTCGAAGGAACCGCTCTGGGCGACCGTCCAGGCCCAGCCGTCCGCGGTGACGTTCCCCGGCCCGGACGGGGAGTCGCTGCGGGAGATGAGTCGCCGCGCGGTGGACAGCGTCCGCGAGTGGGACGCGGAGATCGAGCGCGAGCACGGCGCGGACGCGCTCTGGCTGGTCTGCAGCCATGGCGACATCATCAAGGCGATCGTCGCCGACGCGCTCGGCCTGCATCTGGACCTGTTCCAGCGGATCTCGGTCGAGCCCGCCTCGGTGACCGCCATCCGCTACACCCCGGTCCGCCCCTATCTGCTGCGGCTCGGCGACACCGGTGAGCTGGCCGGGTTCGCGCCCCGGCCGCGCCCGGAGGGCGACGACGCCGTGATCGGCGGATCCACCGGAACCCGCTGACGACAAGGTCCGGTAGGTAGGGTGGACACCACGAGAGCTAGCGTCGTGTCCATCGAACAGGCAGTCGTACAAGTCCCCGAGCGCATCCCCCACAGTCCCGTCAACAGTCCCGTCGCAGTCCGAGGAACGAGCCCAGCTCGAAACCCCCGATCCAGTGGAGCAAGCATCGTGCCCCGCCAGGTGTTCTTCTACGACCCTCCCGAGCGCTTCGTGGCCGGCACGGTCGGTGAGCCGGGCCACCGCGCCTTCTACCTGCAGGCCAGCGCGCGTGGCCGGATCACCACCGTGCTGCTGGAGAAGGGCCAGGTGGCCGCGCTCGCCGAGCGGGTGGACGAGCTGCTCGACGAGGTGGTCCGCCGCGCCGGGGGGAGCACCACGGTGCCGGCCCTGGCTCCGCCGGAGCTGATGGACAGCGCCCCGCTGGACCAGCCGGTCGACGAGGAGTTCCGCGTCGGCACCATGGCCCTGGCCTGGGACGACGCGGTGCAGCTGCTGGTCGTCGAGGCGCAGGCGGTGGTCGAGGGCGAGGGTGAGGAGGCGGACGAGGCGGCGCTCTTCGAGGACGAGGAGAACGGTCCGTCGCTGCTGCGGGTCCGGCTCAACGGCGCGATGGCCCGGGTCTTCGCCAAGCGCGCGCTGGACCTGGTCTCGGCGGGTCGCCCGCCGTGCCCGTTCTGCAGCCTGCCGCTGGACCCGGAGGGCCACGTGTGCCCGCGCCAGAACGGTTACCGGCGCTGAGCGCCGCCGTCCCCGAGGCGGACGCGGTCGCCAGCGCGGCGCTCGCGGCGGACCCGGAGCGCGCGTTGCCGCTGCTGCGCGACGGTGAGCTGACCGTCCACGGGCGGGTCACCTCGGCGTCCAACGCGGTCTTCTACTGCACCGTCACCCACCCGGAGTTGGGCACGGCCGTCTGCGTCCACAAGCCGGTGCGCGGTGAACGCCCGCTGTGGGACTTCCCCGACGGCACGCTCGCCGGACGCGAGACCGCGGCGTACCTGGTCTCGGCCGCGACCGGCTGGGGTCTGATCCCGCCGACCGTGCTGCGTGACGGGCCGTTCGGCCAGGGCATGTGCCAGATATGGGTCGAGGAGGACGGCGACGCGCCCGACCTGATCGCCCTCCAGCCGGGGGAGACACCGGCGCCGGGCTGGCACGCCATCGGCCAGGCCGAGGTCGAGCCGGGCCGGACCGCGCTCTTCGTCCACGCCGACGACGAGCGGCTGCGGCGGCTCGCGGTGCTGGACGCGGTGCTCAACAATGCGGACCGCAAGGGCGGTCACTTCCTCTCCGCGGCGGACGGGCGGCTCTACGGCATCGACCACGGTGTGACCTTCGCGGTCCCGGGCAAGCTGCGCACGCTGCTGTGGGGTTGGGCGGGCGAGCCGCTGACGGACGAGGCGACGCAGGTCCTCGGCGGCCTCCGGGAGGAGCTGGACCGAGCGCTCGGCGCGGCGCTCGCACCGCTGCTGACGGAGCGGGAGATCGCGGCGACGCGGTCACGGGTGGACGGGCTGCTCAAGGAGGGGCGGCACCCGCTCCCGTCGCAGGAGTGGCCGAGCGTTCCCTGGCCGCCGATCTGACACGGCAACTGACACCGTGTCACGTGCTGGCGGCCCGCACCCGGGCGCCCCAGGCGCGGGTGGTCGCCGTCCACAGTGTCCGCAACTCCCGCTCGGCCGCGTGGACTTGCGCGACGGCGGCGTCCGGGTCGACGCCCGCCTCCCGCACCGCCGTTCCGTCGGAGGCGGCCCAGGCGACGACGTCCGCGCCCAGCACCTCGGGGTGGAACTGCACACCCCAGGCCGCCCGGCCGACCCGGAACGCCTGGTACTCGCACGCGTCCCCCGTGAGCAGCGGGGTCGCGCCCGGCGGCAGCGTGACGATGTCGTCCCAGTGCCACTGCGCGGCAGGGGCGCCCTCGGGCACCCCGCCCAGCATCGGGTCCTCGGCCACGGCCGACAGACGGTGCAACGGCACCACGCCGACCTCCGGGGGCCGCCCGGCACGGCCGGAGGCCTCGGCGCGCGGCCGTACCCGGCCGCCCAGCGCGGACGCCATGATCTGCGCGCCCAGACATATCCCGAACAGCGGCAGCTCCGCGTCGACCGCCTGGCGGATCAGCGAACGGACGTCCGGCAGCCAGGGTGCGGCGGTGTCGTCGTCGCAGTTGGACGCGCCGCCGAGCACCAGCAGCCCGGCGAAGCCGTCCAGGCTCCCGGGCAGCGGCTCGCCGCGCCACGGATGCCGGACGTCGAGGCGCAGGCCCTGCGCCTCCAGTGCGGCCCCGACGATGCCGGGACCGGCCGCGTCCTCCTGTTGGACCACCAGTACGTCCGCCAGCACGTACGCCGGTATGCCCGTCGGGATGTCCGTCACAAGCCGCCCCGCCTCCCTGATCAGCCGACGACTGGCGCTCTACCCCAGGGCCGGGTGCCGCAAGCATGCGCGGCCGACGGAGGCCTGATCAAGGCCTGATCGAGACGTGATCGAGGAAGGTCGTTAGCGGATCGAATGATCAGCCGGTTAGAGTCAGGGCTATGCATGCCTGGCCCGCCTCCGAGGTGCCCCTGCTTCCCGGCAAGGGACACCCCCTGCGCATCCACGACACCGCGACCGGCGGTTTGCAGACGACCAGTCCCGGGCCGACCGCCCGGCTCTACGTCTGCGGGATCACGCCCTACGACGCCACCCATCTCGGCCACGCCGCCACCTACAACGCGTTCGACCTGGTGCAGCGCATCTGGTTGGACGCCGGTCACCAGGTCGTGTACGTGCAGAACGTCACCGACGTCGACGACCCGCTGCTCGAGCGTGCGGTCGCCACCGGTGAGGACTGGGTCCAGCTGGCGGAGCGTGAGACCGCGCTGTTCCGCGAGGACATGACGGCGCTGCGGATGCTGCCGCCGGCCCACTACATCGGCGCGGTCGAGTCGATCCCGCTGATCGTCCCGATCATCAAGGACCTGCTGGCCAAGGGCGCCGCCTACGAGCTGGACGGCGACATCTACTTCTCCGTGGCCTCCGACCCGCGCTTCGGCGAGGTCTCCGGCTACGACGCCGACGAGATGCTGCGCTACTTCGGCGAGCGCGGCGGCGACCCGGACCGGGCCGGCAAGAAGCACCGGCTCGACCCGCTGCTCTGGCTCGCCGCCCGTCCGGGCGAGCCCGCCTGGGACACCGAGCTCGGCCACGGCCGACCCGGCTGGCACATCGAGTGCGTGGCGATCGCGCTCGAACACCTGGGCATGGGCTTCGACCTCCAGGGCGGCGGCAGCGACCTGGTCTTCCCGCACCACGAGATGGGCGCCTCGCACGCCCAGGTGCACGCCGACGCCCACCCGTACGCCAAGCACTACGTGCACGCGGGCATGGTCGGCCTCAACGGCGAGAAGATGTCCAAGTCCAAGGGCAACCTGGTCTTCGTCTCCGCGCTGCGGCGCGACGGCGTCGACCCGGCGGCGATCCGGCTGGCGCTGCTCGCGCACCACTACCGCAGCGACTGGGAGTGGACCGACGCCGACCTGCACGGCGCACAGGAGCGGCTGGCCCGCTGGCGGGCCGCAGTCTCGCGTCCGGACGGGCCCGACGCCACGGCGCTGCTGGCCGAGGTGCGGGCCGCGCTGGCCGAGGACCTGGACACCCCGCGCGCGCTTGCGGCGGTCGACGCCTGGGCCGCACGTCAGGAGGCCGAGGGCGGCGAGGACACCGGCGCGCCGGGCCTGGTCTCCCGTGCGGTCGACGCGCTGATGGGCGTCGCGCTCTGAGCGAGGCCGTCTGAGCGAGGCCGTCTGAGCGAGGCCGTACGAACAACTGTTGGGCACTGCCCGTCCGCTGGATCTCTCAGCGGGCGGGCAGTTCGCTTTCTTCACCGTGCTGGTCCGGAGCCGGGTAGGTACGGCCCTTCCAGGCCGCGCCGCGTCCGCGCCAGTGCTGGATCGCGGAGTCGACCGTCATGAGCAGGTACAGCGCCGCGGTGAACGGCAGCAGCAGCGTCTCGGCTGCCGGGCGGCCGTAGTAGGCGAGCATCGGGCGGAAGGTCACCGCCATCAGCGCCCAGGCGGCCAGGGACGGCACGATCACCGTCGGCGAGAGCGTGACCAGCCCGACCACCAGCATCACCGGCGGTACCAGGTAGACCAGGGCCAGCCCCAGTACGGTGCCGATCAGTAGCAGGACGTTGTGCCGCAGCTGCGCGTAGGCGCTGCGGGAGACCATCCGCCAGAGCTGGCCGAGCTCCGGGTACGGGCGGACGCTGTCCACCCGGTCGGCCAGCCCGATCCAGGTCCGGCCGCGGCCGCGCTTGACCAGGCGGGCCAGGTTGACGTCGTCGATCACCGCACCCCGGATCGCGGCGACGCCGCCGACCCGGGCCAGCGCCTCGCGGCGCACCAGCGTGCAGCCGCCCGCTGCCGCAGCGGTCCGTGCGCCCGGCCGGTTGCTCCAGCGGAAGGGGTAGAGCTGGGCGAAGAAGTAGACGAAGGCCGGGACGATCAGTTGCTCCCAGCGGGTCGCCACGCTCAGCCGGGCCATCTGCGAGACCAGGTCGTAGCCGCCGCTGTTGCCCGACCCGTCCCGGCTCCCGTCGCGGCCGGTCTCGGCGGCGGCGACCAGGCTGTCCAGGGAGTCGGGCGCGTGGGCGATGTCCGCGTCGGTCAGCAGCAGGTACTCGACGTCCCCGGCCAGTTCGACGCCGTGCCGCAGTGCCCAGAGCTTGCCGGTCCATCCTGCGGGCGGCTCACCGGGGGAGGTGACGGTGAGCGGGAGGGCGCCTGCGCTCTCGCCCGGCTCGCCCGGCTCGGAGGTCTCGCCCGCCACGGTGGCCTCGGAGGCCTCGCCGAGCTTGCGGGCCAGGTCGCCGGTGCCGTCGGTGCTGCCGTCGTCGACCAGGATCACCCGGGCCTCGCCCGGGTACTGCTGGGCCAGCAGGGACGGCAGGCTCAGTGGCAGCACCTCCGCCTCGTCCCGGGCGGGCACCACGACGGCCACGCTCGGCCGGGGCGCGCCGGGGTCGCGTGGCGGCAGCCGAAGGTCGGTCCACCAGAACCGGCCCTGGCCGAAGGCCAGCCATGCCCAGGCCAGCAGGGACACCCATGCGATCAAGCTCAGCGCGGTCACCCGCGCGAGTATGCCGCAGTAGCGCCGCCGGGCGCCTCCGGCGCACGCATCGGACGGGGGCGGACGCTGCGAAGACCGCTCCGGCGTAGCGACCGGGGTGTGTCATCCCGCCGAACGGGCCTGGCGGGCCAGGCGTCGGCCTTCCGCGTAGAAGGCTTCGAGTGCGGAGGCGTCCGAGAGTTCGCTCAGGGGACGTGCGGCGCCGAAGGGCGCGTTCCAGAACGCGTCCGACTGCGGTGGGGTCCACGGCCCGACGTACGCGTAGGGCTCGTCCGCGAATGCGTCGCCCGGGGAGACGCCGAAGTTGACCTCGTCCCAGGTGACGCCGAGGTCGAAGTGTTCGGGCCACAGCACGGGGGTCTCGTGCGGGGCGAAGCGGCGCAGCGCCTGAAGACCGAGTGCGAGGCCGTCGGTGATGTGCCGAGCGGACTGCGGATCGACCTCGATGGTGTCCTCGATCGCGACGTCGCACCCTTGGGGGTAGAGGTCCACCGGGGCTCCGGGCGTGATCCCGGCGTTGTGGGCCAGCTCTGCGTAGCTGCCTGCCAGGGAGAGCGTGTGTCCGCCCGCGAGCAGGCGCAGGTCCTGCACCTTGATGTCCGGTTCCTGCGTGGTGGCGAATCCGCCGGGGATCACCCGAAGCCGGATCGTGCCGCTGCGGCGGAACTGGGGCCCGGCCATCAGCAGCTCGGCCAGGCCGTGCAGGCTCCGCCTGGTCTGAATGAACTCGGCGTTCGTCATCTTCGCCAACTCTCCGGTGAGGTGCCAGTTCTGACGATTGTCCAGGCCGGATGACCCCGCCGGGCGATGGTCTGCCGTTGCTCGTCATCGAGCGGGCGGACGTGAGGAGCGGGTCTCAGTACCCGCCACCGCCGCTTGTGGAGCCGGCAGATGCTGACGCGGACGCGGACGCGGACGTGGAGGCCGACGCAGCGCTGGTGACCGGATTACCGCTGGGACTGACCACGTACCACGAGGCGCCGAAGGCGTTGACGCCCTGGCCGTGGGTTTCGCCGGGCTTGGTGTCCTCGGAGAAGTAGTACAGCGGGTGGCCGTGGTAGGTCACCTGGGTGGAGTGGTCGGATCGGGTGGTCGTTCCGATGAGGGATGCGGTCACTCCGCTGCTGCTGGGTTTCCCCGTCGTGGTCTGCGGCGGCCAGGCCAGGGCACAGGAGCCGTTGCAGGTCGAGGTCGTCCCGGTGTCCGCTTTGAACAGGTACAACGTCCGGCCTGAGCCGTCGACCAGGATCTGGCCGAGCGGCGAACTCGCCGTCTTCACCGTGGCGGCGGTGCCGGTCGGGGTGGCGCCACTGCTACTGGGCATGGCCGAGCCGGCGGTGGTCGTCACGGCACTGGTGCTGGCGGGCGGGGTTGAGGAAGCGGTGGTACCGGAGCTGCTGCATCCGGAAGAACACACCGCGATGGCGGCCATACCGACTGCCAGCCTGATGACACGTTTCATGACAGACCTCTGGGCCCTGGGGATGCGGTGACACCGGCCACCGGCCCGCCGACGGCGAGTCGCGGAACCACGTTACGCACGGAGGCCCGCCCCGCTGCCCCGGGCGATCGGCCCCACGCCGGACCTTCACGCGTGCGGGTGTACCAGCGCCCGACCGGCGCGCCCAGCCGGGCCCGTTGAAGCGATACGTTCGCCGTCGGGTACCGCTGCCCGGCCGCCGACCGTCCTTTCGGGTGGCCCAGGCCGAGGTCGCACCGGTGTGCGTGTCGTGTGCCCGCCCGGCCATGCGCGTGCTGTGATGGATCGCAACCGTGTGTGACGAGGCGGCGAAGTCGGCCGTCCCCTGATGGAGGTGGGCGTGAGACTCGCAATCCGCTGCAGGTCGCTGGTGGCCCCGGTGCTGGCCGCCGGACTGGCCATGGGAGCGCTGACGGTGGCCGGAGCGTCCCCGGCTGGAGCCGCGGGATCGTTCCTGGGAGGACTCCACCGCATCTCCACGGTGGCGTCCACCGTGCCGGGCAACGGGGACGTGAACCCCTACGGCACCGCCGTAGTCGAGTCGTCCGCCGGCCGCCTGCACCGTGGCGACGTGCTGGTGAGCAACTTCAACAACAGCAAGAATCTCCAGGGCACCGGCACCACGATCGTCGAGGTCGCCCCAGGCGGCCGGGTCCGACAGTTCGCCCGCATCGACGCCAACCATCTGCCCGGGAGCTGCCCCGGCGGAATCGGGCTCACCACCGCGCTGGCGGTTCTCCCGGGCGGCTGGGTCGTCGTCGGCAGCCTGCCCACCACCGACGGCACCGCCGCCACGGCGAAAGCCGGCTGCCTGCTGGTCCTGGACAGCCGCGGAGATGTCCGCGAGACGCTGGCCGGCCACGGCATCAACGGCCCCTGGGACATGACCGCGGCCAGCTTCGGGGACACCACGGACCTGTTCGTCAGCAACGTCCTGAACGGCACCGTGGCCGCCGGTGGCAAGACGGTCCACCGCGGCACCGTCCTGCGGATCACCCTGAGCCGGTGCGGCGACGATCCGCCGGCCTGGGTCGACACCCGCGTCATCGGCTCCGGCTTTCCGGAGCGGACCGATCCCGCGGCACTCGTCGTGGGGCCCACGGGTGTCGGACTGGGCCGACACGGCACGCTCTACGTCGCGGACACCGCAGCCAACCGGATCACCGCCATCCCCGATGCCCTCCACCGTGACCGAAGCGCCGGTATCGGACGGGTCATCAGCACGGGCGGTCACCTCAACGGCCCCCTGGGACTGGCCATCTCGCCCCGCGGGGACGTGCTGACCGTGAACGCGGGCGATGGCAACATCGTCGAGACCACGCCGCACGGTGACCAGATCGCCTGGCGCCAACTGGACGCCAGCGGCGCCCCGCCCGGCGCGGGCGCGCTCTTCGGCCTGGCCGTGAGCCTGAACCAGGACGCCGTCTACTTCGTCGACGACGCCACCAACCAGTTGGACAAGCTCCACTAGCCGACAGCGCCGTCACGCCGCGACCCGCGCGGCACCCGACGCGGACCGCTGACCCGGGCAGACACCCGCAAGGTGCTGTCGGTCGAGCGGTCCGCCCCTCGCACCGGCTCTTTGGACGGAGGATGGGCCGTGGATGCGGATGCGCAGCGCCGCCACAGGACGGGCGTGGTGGTGGGATCGGCCACGGCCCTGGCCATCGCTGTGGCGCTGGCGTTGTTCCTGGTCGGCCGCAACATCACACCCGACTATGCGACAGGGCTCTTCGGGCAGCATCTGACCGACGCGGTGCAGCTCAAGGCCCGACTGGCCACGGCCATCCTCGGGCTGGCGATGGTCCAGCTGCTACTGGCGCTGTGGATGTACCGGCGGCTCCCGCGCGTCAGGACGGTGCCGAAAGCTGTTCCACGGGCACACCGGCTGATCGGTGCCCTCGTCCTCCTCGGCACGATTCCTATCACCATCCACTGCATCCAGACCTACGGCGTCGAACTCACCCCCGTACGGGCAGCCGTCCACTCCGTGGCGGCGTGCTTCTTCTACGGCGCGTTCGCGGCCAAGGTGGTATTCGTTCGCTACCGGCAGCCGGTCGGCTGGCTGCTGCCGCTCGCAGGCGGCCTCCTCGTGGTCGCGGTCGTCGTCATCTGGTACACGAGCGCGCTCTGGTTCTTCAACGACTTCCAGGTACCCGGGTTCTGAGGCGGGTCGGGCCGGGTCCAGGGCGAGCTGCCCCGAAGGGCTGGCAGCCACCGCGTACACGGGGCATGCTGCGCGCATGACCCGCGAAGTCGCTCACGTGTGGGCAGAGGGTAGGTTCCTCCGGGGTAGCGCCTGCCGCTCGGGGTCCGCCGCATAGACTTGCGCTCGTTGGTGTCCGGCAAAGCGCTTTCCGATGGCTTTCCGCTGGTCAGAGGTGAGCTACGGAGGTGCAGCGAAAGCCGTGAAGATCGCACTGATGGACTCCGGGATCGGCCTGCTGGCCGCCGCCGCCGCGTTGCGGACGCTGCGGCCCGACGTGGACCTGGTGCTGTCGCAGGACCCGGACGGCATGCCGTGGGGCCCGCGCACGCCCGAGGACATCACCGCGCACGCACTGGCCGTCGCCCGCGCCGCGGCGGAGCAGAAGGCCGACGCGTTGGTCGTGGCCTGCAACACCGCGTCCGTGCATGCGCTGAAGGCGATCCGCGCCGAGCTGGAGCCGGACATCCCGGTGATCGGGACCGTCCCCGCGATCAAGCCCGCCGCCGCGACCGGCGGACCGGTCGCGATCTGGGCGACCCCCGCGACCACGGGCAGCGCCTACCAGCGCGGCCTGATCCGCGAGTTCGCCGCCGACGTGGACGTGACCGAGATCCCGTGCCCGGGGCTCGCCGACGCGGTTGAGTACGCCGACGCCGAGGCCACCGCTGCGATCGTCGCGGCAGCCGCCGAGCAGACCCCGCCGGGGACGCGGGCGCTGGTGCTCGGCTGCACCCACTACGAGATGCTGCGGGACGAGATCGCCGCGGCGCTCGCCGGCACCTGCCCGGACCTCGCCTTCTTCGGCTCCGCCCGCGCCGTCGCCGAGCAGGCGCTGCGCCGGGCCCGCCCGCTGCGCGAGACCGGCGCCGGCACGCTGACCGTGGTCCGCAGCGGCCGCATCGAGGAGCTGGCCCCGGAGGCGCTCGCCTACGCCGAGGGCCGCGCGATCAGCGCCCAGCCGACTGCGGGACTGTTGTAGCGGCGAACGCGGGGTACGCGTCGATCGCGCTCGCCGTCTCCCGGCGGTGGCGCAGCAGTTGACGGAAGGTCGGGACCGGGCGTCGGGTGTGGTGCGTTCGATCCCGGACAGGGCCACAGATTGCGTTGAGGACCCGAGCTCAGTCAGCTGACGGGTCAGATCCCGCCGGAAGACGCTCGCTCATGAACATCCGCACCGTCAGCCGATGAGGCGTTTGCGCCAGTCCAGGGAGGGGAGCCGGACGGCCTGGGAAGGATCGGCCTCCCACTTGGGGGAGAGCCCGACCTGCTCCAGTGCGGTGACGGCCTCGGCTCCGATGGCGCGCGTGGTCTCCTCGGAGCCGTCGAAGCTGCCGTAGAGCAGATACAGCGAGCCACCGGAGGCTGCGCCTTCGGCGGCCTGGCTGTGGAAGTAGACGAAGCCGCGGGACTCCGGCTCGGCCTCCGCGCCTATCTCCGCCTGGCCGCAGGAGCGGCAGCAGGTGAAGTGCTCGCGGGCGGTGATGCCGCGCTCCTCCAGCGTGTCGAACGCCCGGGTGATCCGCTCCGGGTCGGTCTCGCCCGCCCAGGAGGCCTGCTCGGCGACGCGCTCCTGCCACATCCGGTCTGCCAGCGCCACGGCCTGAAGGCGGGACACCGGGCGCACGCCGTCGCGGACCAGGTACTCCTCGGCTGCTTCGGCCAGCGCCCCGCGCGTGACGTAGCCGCAGACCAGCAGCGCGCGCAGGCACGACTCCAGATCGCTGCGGTCGGAGTCGGACAGTTCCAGCTCGGGGACCGGAGGCGTGTCGTCCCAGTCCGTGAGCCGCTCCCACGTCAGCCCCGTGTCCCAGCCCGCCTGCCACCGGGCCCAGCCAAGCAGTGCTGCGACCACCTGCTCGGGCTCAGGCATTCGAGTCCGGAAGTGGCGCACGGCAGCGCCGTCGCGGTACTCGACCGTGTAGTCGGCGCCTTCCTCGTGCCAGACCTGGAAGTAGACGTCCGGCAAGTCGGGGACGCGTCCGGCCACGAGGAAGCGGTCGCCCGGATGGCCAAGACCGCGCACCAGGGCGGTCAGAGCCTCGGCGGTCGGGCGGAGCAGGCGCGCGGTGCGCTCGGTGTACACGCTGACGGGGAGCATGACTGGGAGTCTGGCACCCGCCACTGACACCCGGGCCTGCGCTTGGCGCAGGCCCGGTGACGGCGGCTCAGGCTCGGCCGTCCCGGTTGTCCGGGGAGGGCCGATCGCTTCAAGCCTCCTGCAGGGCTCCGCGCAGGCGCCTGCTCGGGACCCAGCCGGCCAGGGCGGCGTCGAAGCGGGTGCGGGCGGTGCGGGAGTCGACGCGGAGGCGGCTGATGCAGAGCGGGTCGGGCAGGCCGCCGCGGGTGTCGACGAGCATGCCGTCGTTGCGGAAGGCGCTGCGGTAGCCCAGCTCGCGGAGCAGTGCCACGGCGCGCAGGTCGTGGGTCTCCTCGGGGTAGGCGAAGGAGGTCGTGGCCGCGCCGGTCAGCTCGGTCAGGCGGTCGTGGGCGCCCACGATCTCCTCGCGCAGTGCGTACTCGTCGCACCGGTCGAGCCGGGCGTGGTCGAGGCCGTGGCTGCCGACGGCGATGCCCGCGTCCAGCAGCCGGTGCAGGTCGTCGGTGGTGAGCTGGGGGGCGGACGGGGCGCGGTGGCGGGCCGTCACCCGGAGCTCGGCCAGGCTGCGGCGCCGGTCCGGGTCGGGCATGGCGGCCAGTTTCTCGGCGACCGGGCCGCCCGCGCGGCCGGACAGGGAGCGTGCCCAACCGCCCTGGGCGACCAGGTACTCGGCCTCGTCCCACCAGTAGGGCCGGTCGGTGTCGACCAGCCCGGCGACGACGAACGCCAGCGCCGGCACGCGCCGGGCGGCGAGCAGCCGCAGGGCCTCGGTGGCCACGCTGCGGTGGCCGTGCTCGAAGGTGAGCAGGACGCTGTGCGGGGGCAGGCTGGGCCCGCCGGTCATGGCCTGCTCGACCTGGCTCACGGAGACGGGCGTGGCCGACCGGAGCACCCGGTCGAGCTGCGCCTCGAAGACGCCGCGGTCGAACACCTCGCGGAACGTCAGCACCGCGAGTCGGCGGGCGGTGCGGGCCCGCAGAAGTGGCACCGTGGTGACGTGGGTCGGCTGTCGCACGGGCTTCCCTTCAGTGGCGGCTTCAGACACATGGAAGACACCCGCCTTCGGAGGAAGGTTGTACGCGGTACGCGATTTTTGTCGATGAGTTTTCCGCGACCTCTGCGCCTGTTGGGATTGGTGTGACTTTACGGTGCGACCTGCGGGTTCCGTGATCCGTGGACATCAGGTGGAGATCACGGGGAGAAGCCTGGAATTTCCGGTCCGGAGCCCCGGATTTCGGTCCTGGACGAACGGGGAAGAGAATGTGCGCATGACATTTCAGCCGCCCTTGCCGGACGATCGCCCGGACAACCGCCCCGACGACCATCCCGTCGTCCGGGAGGTGGATCTGGGCACGGCCCGGCTGCTGCCCGACGTGGACCGGCAGGGCGGCTGGCTGCTCACCATGGACGGCACGCCGCAGTCCTACGTCGACCTGACGGACCCGCAGTATCTGGAGTTCGAATACGTGCAGCGGCTGGCCCACGTGGCGGACCTCTGCGCGGACGAGGGCGCGCCCCTCGACGTCGTGCACCTGGGCGGCGGCGCGCTCACCCTGCCCCGCTACCTCGCCGCGACGCGTCCCGGCTCGCGGCAGCAGGTCGCCGAGCTCGACGCCGGGCTGATCGCGCTGGTCCGCGAGGCGCTGCCGTGGGGCGAGGGGCCGGAGCCCGCCGTCCACGCCGCCGACGCCCGCGCCTTCCTGGCGGCCTGTCCGCCCGACAGCGCCGACCTGCTGATCGCCGACGTCTTCGGCGGGCACACCATCCCGGCGGCGCTGACCTCCCTCGAGTTCGCCGCGATGGTCGCCCGCGTGCTGCGCGCCGACGGCGTCTACGCGGCGAACCTGGCGGACGGCGCGCCACTGGACTTCCTGCGCGGCCAGATCGCGACCGTCGGCACCGTGCTGCCGGAGCTGGCCCTGATCGCCGAGCCGTCCGTGCTGCGCGGGCGGCGCTACGGGAACGTGGTGCTGGTGGCCTCCCGCCGCCCGCTCCCGGTGGCCGGGCTGACCCGGCGCGCCGCCGGCGACCCCTTCCCGGCGCGGGTCGTCGCGGGGGAGGAGGCCGCCGCGCTGGCGGCGCGGGTGCGCCCGGTCACCGACGCGACGGCGGTGCCGTCCCCGCCCCCGCCGAACGGGGCCTTCTCGGTCTGAGCGGTCGTGCGCCGCGTGACCGGCAAGGGCTGAGGATGGCGACTGTTACGGCGACTGATACGGCGTCAGTCGACCACGCGGGCGAGGGCGAAGCCGTCCCAGCCCTTGGCGCCGACGGTCTGGATCGCCGTGCCGAGGAGCCGCGGCTCGCTCTCGATCAGCTCCAGCGTCGCCCGGGTGCCCTGGATGGCCTCGTCACCGTTCGGGTCGAGCACGCCGCCGTTGCGGATCACGTTGTCGACCACGATCAGCGCGCCGGGGCGGCACAGCCGCAGGGCCCAGCGGACGTAGTTCGGGTTGTTCTGCTTGTCCGCGTCGATGAAGGCCAGGTCGAACGGCTCGCGGCCTTCGAGCTCCAGCTGCGGCAGGGTGTCCAGCGCCTTGCCGACCCGGATCTCGACCCGGTCCGCCAGGCCCGCCGCGTCGATGTTGGCGGCGGCCACCTCGGCGTGGTGGGGGTCGTACTCCAGGGTGACCACCCGGCCGCCCTCGGCCAGTCCGCGGGCCAGGTTGATGGTGGAGAAGCCGCCGAGCGTGCCGATCTCCAGAACGCGGCGGGCGCCCTGGAGCTCCGCCAGTAGCCGCAGCAGCCGTCCGGCCGGGGCGGAGACCTCGATGTGGGGGAGTCCGGCGGCGGCGCTCGCCTTGAGCGCGTTGTCGAGTGCGGGGTCGAGCAGGTCGAGCGTCGAGGTGAGGTAGGCGTCGACAGCAGTCCAGTTCTCATGGGTGCTCATGACGCCAAAGTAACCGCAGAAGGCCTTGTCCGAGGGCATTTCCCGGCTGGTTAGCATGGCTCCATGCGCCTCATCGGAGATCTTGACCCGACCCGTCCGCTTCTTGTCATCGCTGTCGCGGAGGAAGCGGCCCACCTCTCCACCGACCTTCCGGTGCTGTTGACCGGGATGGGCAAGGTGAACGCGGCCATGGCGGTGGCTGCGGTGCTGGCCCGCGGCCCGCGTCCGACGTCTGTGGTCAACCTGGGCACGGCCGGGGCGCTGAAGCCGGGCCTGGCCGGGACGCACGAGGTGAGCGCGGTGCTCCAGCACGACCTCGACTCCGAAGTGCTTGCGGGCCTGACCGGGGTCAACTTCGGGCTGCCCATCGGCCTCAGCGGCCGGGGGCCGGTCCTCGCCACCGGAGACCTCTTCGTCGCGGACGAGGACGCGCGCATGCGGCTGGCCGAGCGGGCGGACCTGGTCGACATGGAGGGTTACGCCGTCGCCTCGGCGGTACGTCAGGCCGGGCTGCCGGTGCGGCTGGTGAAGCACGTCAGCGACGAGGCGGGCGAGGGCGCGGCGCAGAGCTGGAAGGAAGCCGTCGACGGCTGCGCGCAGGAGCTGGCCCGCTGGGTGGGCGAGAACCTCGGCTGAGTTGCTGAGTTGCTGAATAGCTGAGTTGCTGAGTTGCTGAACAGGGGAACAGCGCACCTGAGCCCGCGGCCTGCGGTCGGCAGGCGGCGGGCTCAGTGCTGCGGGGACTTCCGTGGGTGCTGTCTCGGCGCTCTCACGCGGCGGTGATCCGGAAGACCGGGAATCCGGGGGCGATGCGCTCGATGTCCTCCTGCGGGGAGTCGGCCTTGACGTCGCCGAAGAAGTAGCCGACCTCCCAGGCCCAGCGCCGCAGGTACTCGCGGAGGATGGCCGGCTTCTCCTCGTCCGGGACCTCGGCCGCGGTGAAGGCCTCGGCCTTCTTGCCCAGGCGCAGCTCGCCGCCGCCGACGGCGCGCATGTTGCGGACCCACTGGGTGTGGCCGCGCGGCGCGACGAGGTAGCGCTCGCCGTCCAGGGTGAGCAGGTTGACGGGGGTGGTGCGCCACTCGCCGCTCTTCCGGCCGCGGACGGCCAGGATGCGGGAGTCGAGGACGCTGATGCCCGCCTGGGTCAGCCAGATCATGAGCTGGCGGGTGATCCGGTCGATGGTGACCATGACCGGGCCCTGCGGGGTGATCAGTCGGGTGGATGCGCTCTGGCTCATCTTGCCTGCTCCTTCGGCCCTGGCACAGCTGATGTCCTTTGCGAGAGCACTGCTCTCGCGTTATGTCTCGACTATTGCGCGATCGGTGCGCTCTGTCAAGAGCAGTGCTCTCGAAACAGTCTGTTGCATGCATCTAGGTTCGCTGCTCTTGTCTGTGGCATCCTGTTCGACATGCCGACAGTGATCCGTACCGCTCGAGAGAGAGCCCGCGAGGAGCTGACCCGCGAGATCAAGCAGGAGGCCCGACGTCAGCTCGCGGAGGAGGGTGCGCAGCGCCTGTCCCTGCGCGCCGTCGCCCGTGAGCTGGGCATGGCCTCGTCCGCGCTGTACCGGTACTTCCCGAGCCGCGACGAACTGCTCACCGCGCTGATCGTGGACGCCTACAACGCGCTCGGCGAACGCGCCGAGCACGCGGTCGCGACGGCTCCGGCGAACGACGACCGGGCCCGCTGGCGCGCGCTCTGCCACAGCGTCCGCGCCTGGGCCGTGGCGCACCCGCACGAGTACGCGCTGCTCTACGGCACCCCGGTCCCCGGCTATGCGGCCCCGGCCGACACGGTGGCCCCGGCGTCGCGGGTCTCGCTGGCCATAATCTCGGTGCTGCGCGGAGCCGCGGACCGCATCGAACCGGCGGCCGCCGCCCGCCCGCTGGAGGGCGTCTTCGCCGAGCAGGTCGCGGCACTGGGGGCGGAGGTCGCGCCGGAGCTCACCCCGGTCGTGGTCAGCCGGGCGCTGGTGGCCTGGACCCAGCTCTTCGGCATGATCGGCTTCGAGCTCTTTGGCCATCTGGTCGGGACGGTTGAGCCCGCGGACGGCTTCTTCGCCCACACCGTCGACACGATGGCCGACTTCCTCGGGCTTCCTGACGGTTCGTAGGGTGCCAACCGGTCCGAACCTACAGCAGTGCTGGTTCGTGACGGTCGGTCGGCGTCGGCCGGTATCGGTCAGCCGGGACCGTGTTCCCGCTGGACGCGAGGCATGGGACGCGCGGCGGTCATCCCCAGCAGCAGGCCGCCGCCGACCACCACCCAGGCCACGCTCAGCACCGAGGCGACGGTGGCCTGCACGCCCAGCGCGGCCATCGCCCCGGCGGCACTGAGCACCGCCGCCGTGGGTCGCGGGGAACGCGCCAGCGTCCACAGCGTCCAGCCGAAGGCCGCGCCCAGCAACAGTAGTCCGGGCAGGCCCTGTTCGGCCGCGGTCTGCAGCGCGGACGAGGAGGCGCCGGTCGGTTCCGTCGACTCCAGCGCCGTCGGGCTGACGTCGGTGAACCGGCCGGGACCAACGCCGCGCAACGGCTGCTGGTCGAACTCCTCTACCGCGTCCCGCCACAGCGCGAGGCGCTGCGCCGAGACCTGCGTCACCGGCCCGTCGGCGAGTGGCGACGGGCCGGTGACGGTGGCTCCGCTGTGCTGTGCCAGCAGCACGGTCGCGCCCAGCGTCAGCAGGACGCAGAGGGAGAGCAGCGCCAGAGCCGGGACACGTCGGCGCACGCGGTGCACCGCGACCGCGACCACGAGCGTGCCGCCGCAGGCGATCGGTCCCAGCATCGAGTCCGTGGTCAGCGACTCGGCCACCAGCAGCGCCGCCAACGCGCCGCAGCCGCGCGCGGCCCAGCGCAGGCCGTGCGCCTGGGCCGCGTAGCCGGCGCAGCAGGCCGCGCCGACGGCCAGGGCGAGCAGCGCGGCCAGGGCGTCGTCGTTGTGCAGGTGCGCACCCGTCCAGGGGGCGAGCGCGGCGGCCGAGCCGGCAGCGACGAGTGGCGCCCCGACCGGCAGCACCGCGCCCGCGATCCGGCCGGTCGCGTAACCGGCAGCGATCGCCAGCAGACCCAGCAGGGTCCCCTCCGGCTGCGCGTCCCGCCCGCTGGAGCTGTAGACGGCCCAGCACGCACAGGCGGCCAGCAGCAGCACCCCGGCCACGTCGCACGCGGTCCCGCCGCGAGGGCCCGGGGCGCCCCGCCTTGCTCCGCCCGCGACCTCCCCGTCGGCGCTCCACGCCGCAGATCCGCTGCCGGGCACGCCGGTGTGCGCCATCGGCGTCCCCCCTCGCACGACTGTGTGCTGCCCGGCGGCTCCACGGTAGCCCCGCGATTGGCCGAATGTGCCCTCGCTGCACGGAGTTGTTCGAACGTTCGGCCGCCGGTGAGATCCCGGGCCGAGCGGGCGCCACGATCTAGGCTGGCGCCATGCCAGTACCTGAGTTCGTACGCGAGCTACGCGCGCACATCGGCCATGGTCCGCTCTGGATGACCGGCGTCACCGCCGTGATCCTCGACGGGGAGGGCCGGGTGCTGCTCACCCACCGCTCGGACAACCGACGTTGGGCGCTGGTCGCGGGGATCGTCGAACCGGGGGAGGAGCCCGCGGACGCCGCGGTGCGGGAGGCGTGGGAGGAGGTCGGCCTGCGGGTCCTGCCGGAGCGGCTGGCCGGCGTCGGCGTCGATCCGCCCGCGGTCTATCCGAACGGCGACCAGGTGCAGTACCTGAACCTCACCTTCCGCTGCCGGGTGCTCAGCGGCGAGGCGCGGGTCAACGACGACGAGTCGCTCGCTGTCCGCTGGTTCGCGGTGGACGAGCTGCCCGCCGAGGTCGGAGCGCACCAGCGTCAGCACCTGGCCTGGGCGCTCGAGGACGAGGAGCGCACCCGGTTTTCGCTGAAAGCGAGCACCCATGGCGCGGCGGACGATCACGACGCAGGGTCGGGGGCATGAGACTTCTGATCCTCGGCGGTACCGAGTTCGTCGGCCGTGCCGTCACCGACGACGCGCTGGCCCGTGGTTGGGAGGTGACGGTCTTCCACCGCGGGACGCACCGGCCGCCGGACGGCGCCCGGGAGCTGCGCGGCGACCGGCTCGCGCCGGGTGGTCTGGCCGCGCTGGAGGAGCTGGCGGACGGCGAGCGCTGGGACGCGGTCGTCGACACCTGGTCGGCCGCGCCCGTCGCGGTCCGCGACGCGGTGCAGGTGCTGGCGGAGCGAGCCGACCGCTACGCCTACGTCTCCAGCGGCTCCGTCTACACCTACCCGAATCCGGCGGGCAGTGACGAGAGTTGGCCGCTCGTCGACGCCTCGCCGGACGCGGCGGTGGCGCCCTACCCGGAGGCGAAGCGCGGCGGCGAGCTGGCCGTCCTGGACGCGTTCGGCGAGCGGGCGCTGCTGGGCCGGGCCGGACTGATCCTCGGCCCGCGCGAGAACGTCGGCCGACTCACCTGGTGGCTGGACCGGATCGCGCGCGGCGGCACCGTCCTCGCGCCTGGTCCGCGTGACCTCCCGCTCCAGTACATCGACGCGCGGGACCTGGCGGCTTTCCTGCTCGACGGGTTGGCCGCGGGTCTGGGCGGCGCGTACAACCTGATCGCCCCGCCCGGCTTCACCACCATGGGTGAGCTGCTGGAGAGCTGTCGCCGCGTCACCGGTTCGGAGGCGCGGCTGCGCTGGACCGACCCGGAGACGATCCTGGCCGCAGGTATCGAGGGCTGGACCGAGCTGCCGATCTGGATCGAGCCCGGCGAGGACCACGCGACCATGCACGGCACCGACGTCCGTAAGGCGCTCGCCGCCGGGCTGCGGCTGCGCCCTGTCGCCGAGACGGTCGCCGACACCTGGGCCTGGCTGCAGTCGGTCGGCGGGTCGGCCCCGAAGCGCCCGGGGAGCTCGGCGGTCGGCCTCGACCCGGCCCGTGAGGCGACGTTCCTGGCCGGACTCGACGGTGACGCCGCGTCAGCCAGCTGGCCAGCGCGGGCGTCCGAGGAGACCTGAGGTCAGATCGGGGGTCGGTGGTGGTCGTTGGTCTTGCGGACCCGGTAGGCGTCCTCGGCCGCCTCGACCACCGCTGCCAGGTCACCACCGGCCGCCGCTGTCGCGACGGCGGGAACCGCACCCTCGACCAACGGCGCGTCGCAGAACCGGATCGGGAACGGCAGTGCCAGCTCCTCCGCCCGCTCCAGCAGGGCGGCCAACTCGTGCGCCGTCTCCTCCAGATCGCAGAGCAGCGCCACGCCCACGCCCTCGTCGACCTGCCGCGTGGCCGCGACCACGGCCTCGGCGTCGCGGCCGACCGCCGCGACCGGTGCCGGTGCGGTGCCGGTCAGCAGTCCGACCGCGAGGTTCAGCGTTGCCTGGGCCAGCGCGCGGCTGTGCGAGACCAGCACGATCCCGACCCGGTCGTACTCGGCGGGCGGAAGCATCCGGAGGGGAGCCCGCGCGTCCGCGTCCGCGTCGTCCCGGGCGGCCGGGTGCAGGGGCAGGACATCGGCGTTCGCCCTGTCGGGCGGCTGATCCGGCCCGGCGCTCACGTTCACGCTCCACCTCCGGCGATCAGCGTAGGACGCGGGGGCGGGTTCTGCCGGGATGACACAGGTGGCGGGGCTCCGGTGCTACAGCTGGTGCAGTGTCCAGCCGCGTCCGGAGGGGTCGAGCGGGCGGGTGGCCTCGGCGAAGAGCTCGGCGGCGCGGCGGTAGGACAGGCGTCCGCGGCCGGTCAGCGGGCAGCGGTCCTCCGTCGGCGTGGCGGCCGGGGCGCGCCGTTGGGTCAGGAAGACCGGCCCGGAGGTGCGGCTGATCAGCAGCAGGGAGAGCAGGCGACCGGTCGCCTCGCCCCAGTGCAGCTGCGGCAGGCCACCTCGGTGGGCGCGGACGTGGGCGCGGACGTGCGTGCGGCGGTGGGGGCGGTCCAGGTCGCCGATGTCGAGCGCCAGGACGTGTTCGGCGCTGCCGCCGCTGTCGTGGAGCAGGTGCCAGAGCGCCTGGTCGCGCAGAGTGGCACGGAGGCCCAGCACGGCGTTGAGTTGACCATCCGTCAGTGTCGGTCTCGGCTCGGCTTTCGGGGCAGCAGGCGCGACGGCCGCGCCGTGCGGTTCCGGCAAAGGCCCGGCGTCGAGCCAGCCCTGGGCGCGCCACCACGTCACTGCGCTGCGCAGGGTGGACAGTTCACGCTGCCGCGTCCGCGGGTTCCGTGCCGCGAGGGCGGCTTCGACGCGTGCCGCCTGCCCCGGATCGTCCAGCGCGGAGAGCAGCACGACCGGAGGCCGTGCGCCGCGCCGGTCCGCGCCACTGGGTGGGGCCTCACCCACCAGCGTCCACGCCCAGCGCGTCAACGCGATCCGGTAGACGCGGCGGGACGACTCCGTCAGCGGCGCGCTCGCGAGGTAGCGCTCGACGGCGACGGCGAACTCGACCGGCTGGGCAGCCATCGTCCCCTCTTCCGTCTCTTTCGTCACGGGTATTCGCTGCCGCAGTAAATACAGGTATTTACTGCGGCAGATCATGCTTCGGGAAAGAATAGGCGAGATTTCTCGGGAAAAACAGGGAAAGGCCTTGAGTGGGCCCGCCGTGGTGTCGCATTCTCGACGTCATGGCACTTGGCATCGGCGGCCGTCAGGGCCGGCGTCTGCGTTCGTCCGGCCCTGACGGCGACTCGCTCGGCCGCGATTTCCGGAATTACCTGTACGCACAGGTGGCCTCGCAGACCGGAACCCAGATGGCGTCACTCGCCATTTCCTTCGCCGTGCTCGCCGCAGGGGGCGGCGGCAGCGGGCTCGGGCTGGTGATGGGCGCGCGGATCCTCCCGCGCACTGCGCTCGTAGCGGCGCTGCCCGCCGTGCGGGGGGCCGACGTTGCTCCAGCAGATGGTTGCACTCTTTAGGGCGCGGGGAACTGCGCGAGTGACCACCCTGTGCGGTGGGTCGCTGAACGAGCAGTGTCATCCGCACCGGGTGGTACTCGCGCAGTTCCCCGCGCGCCTAGGTAGTGCAGCTGGTCGTCGCAGCCCTCAACTCTGCCAGCAACTCAGGCCCGGACCAGGCGCGGGCCTGCCCCGCAGGGGCACCCTCGGCCTCGTGGACCAGGGCCGCCAGGCGCGCGTTCGCCGGTGCGGTCAGCCCGTGCTGCTGGGCCAGCGCGACGACCTCGCCCTGCAGGGAGTCGACCTCGGTCGGTCGGCCGCGCTGCAGGTCCTCCCACATCGAGGAGCGCGCCTTCTCGTCGATGGCCAGCATCTTGGCGGCGGCCCGGGTGAACAGGGCGTCCGGCAGCCGCAGCAGAACCGGCGTCAGCGATGGCCGCACCGCGCCCAGTTGGGCCGGACGGATCCCGGCCGCACGAAAGGCGGCCAGCGCCTCGGTCTGGGCCAGGGCCAGACACGCGCGGTAGGCGCGCTCGCTGAGCTCCGCGCGCAGCGGGATGCCGGAGAGCGCGTTGACTGCGTTGTTGAGATTCATCAGCAGCTTGGCGTACTGCACCTCGCGCATGTCGGCACGCGGCTGGACGTGCAGCCCGGCCAGCGTCAGGGCGCCGACCAGCGGACTGCCTGCCGGTGTGTCGTCCAACATCAGCGCGCCGCCGGTGCCCTGGTGGAAGCTGCCGGGTTCGGTCTGGAGGATGTTGTAGGGGACCATCCCGGTCAGTACCGTCTGCTCCGGCAGCTCCTCGCGCAGCACGTCGGCGTTGCGCAGGCCGTTCTGGAAGCTGACCACGACCGTGCCCCGGGTTGGATGCGCAGCCAGGTGCGGTGCCAACTGCCGTGCGGCCTCGCGGGTTCCGTCGGACTTGACGGTCATCAGCACCACGTCCGCCCCGGCGGCGGCGCTCGCGTCGGTCGCCGTGCGGAACGCGTCGGCGGCGACCCGGCGCGGCGGGCGGCGGGAGCTGGTCAGGGTGAGCCCGCGTTCGGCGAGGAGCGCCATGGCCGCCGGGCGGCCGATTAGGGTCACCTCGACGCCGTCCACGGTGCTGAGGCTCCCGCCCAGGTGACAGCCGATGCTGCCCGCGCCCATGACCGCGACGCGCAGCGGGCCGTCGACCACGCCGCCGGTCGCGCCGCGCGCCGTGGGGCCCGTGCCCGTCGTCCCGTCCGTCATGGTCTCCTTCTCCGTCTCTTCGAACCTCGTGTTGTCGGACCGGGTGCCCTCGGATCGTCCCGGCTGCGTCGCGTCGTCCGTCATGACCGGACCGCCTCCGCTGCCGCGCGGCCCGCCGCCCGTCCGGAGAAGAGGCAGCCGCCCAGGAAGGTGCCTTCCAGCGCGCGGTACCCGTGCATCCCGCCGCCGCCGAAGCCCGCGACCTCACCCGCCGCGTAGAGGCCGGGGATCGGCGCGCCGTCCACGCCCAACACCCGGCTCTCCAGATCGGTCTGCAGGCCGCCGAGCGTCTTGCGCGTCAGCACGTGCAGCTTGACCGCGATCAGCGGTCCGGCCTTGGGGTCGAGCAGCCGGTGCGGCCGGGCGACCCGGATCAGCCGGTCGCCACGATAGGCGCGGGCCGAGCGGAGCGCCGCGATCTGCAGGTCCTTGGTGAAGGCGTTGTCGATCTCCCGGTCCCGGGCCACGACCTGACGCTGGATCGCCTCGAAGGAGAGCAGCGGCTCGTCGGTCAGCCGGTTCATGCCCTGGACCAGGTCGGCGAGGTTGTCCGCCACGACGAAGTCGGCGCCCTGCCGCTTGAACGCCTCGACCGGCGCGGGCGCGCCGCCGCCGAGCCGGGCGGCCAGCACCTGGCGCAGGTCCTTGCTGGTCAGGTCGGGGTTCTGCTCGGACCCCGAGAGCGCGAACTCCTTCTCGATGATCTTCTGGGTCAGCACGAACCACGAGTGGTTGTGCCCGGTCGTGCGCAGGTGCGCCAGCGTGCCGAGGGTGTCGAAGCCGGGGAAGAGCGGCACCGGAAGCCGGCTGCCCGTCGCGTCCAGCCAGAGCGAGGAGGGGCCGGGCAGGATCCGGATGCCGTGGCCCGGCCAGATCGGGGCGTAGTTGGTGATGCCCTCGACGTAGTGCCACATCCGGTCGCGGTTGACCAGCCGTGCGCCCGCCGCCTGGCTGATCGCGAGCATCCGTCCGTCGACGTACGCGGGCACGCCCGTCAGCATGTGCGCGGGCGGAGTGCCCAGCCGTTCGGGCCAGTTGGCGCGGACCAGATCGTGGTTGGCGCCGATGCCGCCGGAGGTGACGATCACTGACTCGGCCCGGTACTCGAACTCGCCGACCGCGTCGCGGTTGGACGCCTCGCCGCGCGCCGTCGCGCTGGGCGCGAGGACCGTGCCGCGCACCCCCTCGACGCCGCTCGCGCCGGTCAGCAGCTCGTCGACCTGATGCCGGAAGGCGAAGGTCACCAGCCCGCTCGCGGCGGCGTCCTGGACACGTCGGACGAAGGGCTCGACGACTCCGGGCCCGGTGCCCCAGGTGATGTGGAAACGCGGCACGGAGTTGCCGTGGCCGAGCGCGTCGTAGCCGCCGCGTTCCGCCCAGCCGACGACCGGGAACATCTTCACGCCACGCTCGCGCAGCCAGGCGCGCTTCTCCCCGGCGGCGAACTCGACGTAGGCGCGGGCCCAGCGGCGGGCCCAGGAGTCCTCGTCCTCGCGGTCGAAACCGGCCGTGCCCTGCCAGTCCTGCCAGGCCAGTTCGAGGGAGTCGCGGACGCCCATCCGGCGCTGCTCGGGGGAGTCGACCAGGAAGAGTCCGCCGAAGGACCAGAACGCCTGACCGCCCAGGTTGGCCTGGTTCTCCTGGTCGACCAGCAGCACCCGGCGCCCGGCGGCGACCAGCTCGCAGGTGGCTGTCAGCCCGGCCAGCCCGGCCCCGACGACGATGACGTCCGCGTCCACGGTGGTGCTCCTCGCTGCTGCGCTGTTCCTGCGGCGGAGATCCGTCTGTTGGCCTGCACCCTACCGGCGAGTCGGCTGCCGCGACTCTTCCGAGTTTGTGGAACACGTTCTAGTCTGCGCCGTGCAGCGAACGTGCCGTGAGCCGTGACCGCAGAGGGAGAGTGTCGTGCACCTGGACCACACGCCGGAGCAGCAGCGGCTCCGCGCCGAACTGCGTGCCTACTTCGCCGACCTGATGCCGCCCGAGGCGCACGGCCGACTCAACGACCCCCGGCAGCAGAAGAGGTTCTACCGGGACACCAACCGCCGCCTCGGCGCCGACGGCTGGCTCGGCGTGGGCTGGCCGGTCGAGTACGGCGGGCGCGGGCTGAGCGCGTTCGAGCAGTTCATCTTCTTCGACGAGGCCGCGCAGGCGGGCGTCCCGCTGCCGATCATGGCGCTGAACACGGTCGGTCCGTCGATCATGAAGTTCGGCACCGAGCAGCAGAAGTCCTTCTTCCTGCCGAAGATCCTGGCCGGTGAGATCGACATCGCCATCGGCTACTCCGAACCGGACGCGGGCACCGACCTGGCCGCGCTGAAGACCCGCGCGGTCCGCGAGGGCGACGAGTACGTCGTCAACGGGCAGAAGATCTGGACCACCAACGGCGACACCGCCGACTGGGTCTGGCTGGCCACCCGCACCGACCCGGACGCCCCGCCGCACAAGGGCATCACCATGCTGATGGTCGACACCACCGACCCGGGCTACACCACCACCGTCATCCGTACGCTGGCCGGGCACGACACCACGGCCAGCTACTACCAGGACATCCGCGTCCCGGTCTCGATGCGCGTCGGCGAGGAGAACGCCGGCTGGCGGCTGATCACCAACCAGCTCAACCACGAGCGGGTGACCCTGGCCGCCCACGCCACCATGGCGAACCGCGCCCTGGCCGAGGTGCAGCAGTGGGCCCGCGAGACCGAACTCGCGGGCGGCAAACGGGTCATCGACCTGCCCTGGGTCCGCCAGCGCCTCTCCCGCACCCACAGCCGCCTCGACGCGGTCAAGCTGCTCAACTGGCAGATGGTGGACGCCGTCCACCGCAACGTGCTGACCCCGCAGGACGCCTCGGCCGTCAAGGTCTACGGCAGCGAGGCACGCCGCGACGCCTACGCCTGGCTGCTGGAGGTCGTCGGCGCGGCGGGCCCGCTCAAGGAGGGCTCTGCGGGCGAGGTCCTGCGCAGCAACCTGGAACGCGGCTACCGCAGCGCGGTCATCTTCACCTTCGGCGGCGGCAACAACGAGATCCAGCGCGAGATCATCAGCTGGATCGGCCTCGGCATGCCGCGCGTGCGGCGCTGAACTCGTGTGACTCGGCACTGTATTTGTCGCCTAATGAGGATAGTTGAGACCTGGTGACAGGATCGGACTGAGCCCCTGAGCCGGGACAAGCCAGTTGGCACCGGGCCTCGCCTGTTGGAACCGCGGGGTCTCGGCTTCGCGGTCTGCTGTGTGCGTGAGGTGATGATCCGGTTGTCGGTGGTCACGTCTATGGTGTCGGGCCATGGGGTTCTCGGGATCATTCATCGTCGCGCGTGCTGATCGGCCCGTGACGGAGCTGGCGGCGCTGAGATCGTCGCCCTGTGTCGCGGTCTGGTGGGCGCGGGACAACGGTTGGCAGATCCTGCAAGCACTCCCGGGAGGGGACCCTGACCCATCGATCGTTGGTGAGACGGCGGCTCCGGTGCTGGTCTGTCATGTGGTCGACAGCGACTTCGTCACCGTGCAGGCAGCCAGCCCCAGCGGCCTGTCATGGCAATCCGCGTTGTCTCCGGTCATGGCGCGGGACTACGGCTTCCCCGAGGAGTGGATCGGCGATCCGGACAAAGTAGCTGAGCATGCAGTTGCCTGGGCTCGGGAAGCTGGGCTCGACCCGACCCCGATGGAGGTGAGAGCTGCCCTGGACGCGGAGTGTGATCCGCTGGCGGAGGACTTGGTGTTCCAGCTCGCCCATGCCTTGGGGTTCCGGTTTGACGACGGGGCGAGTCTGCCGCGGGTGCCCTGATGAGACCGCGACCGCCGACCGCGCCGGCCTCCTCGGTGACCCAGCCAGCAGCACCGCGCTGCTACGCGAGCGCCTGGAGATCCTGTTGGATGGAGCCCAGGTCTCGGCGCGGTCCCGCCGGGAACTCGATGCGATCCGATATGCGGTCCGCCTGGCAGCCGGCTGACCGCCCCAGGGAAGGCAGCACATGGCCGACGACGATCTGACCGCGGTGGCTCACTTCCTCTTCGAGGCCGGCACCCTCAAGCAGGCCCGCCGCACCGGCTGGTGGATGGCCGGAGTCCGCGACCCCGAAAGCGTCGCCGAACACTCGTGGCGCACTTCCCTCATCGCCTCCGTCATCGCCCAACTTGAAGGCGCCGACCCCGCCAAAGCGGCCCTCCTTGCGGTCTGGCACGACTCCCAGGAATCACGCACCGGAGACGTCAACTACCTCGGCCGTAAGTACTCCGGCCAAGCCGACCCCCGCGCCGTCACCGCCGACCAGACCCTCGGCATGCCCGAACCCCTGGCCAACGCCATCTGCTCCGTCGTCGCCGAGTACGAAGACAAGGAATCACCTGAAGCGTCGTGCGCCCGCGACGCCGACAAGCTCGAATGCCTCCTCCAGGGCATCGAGTACCGCGCTCAGGGCCACGCCAACGCCCAACGCTGGATCGACAACAGTCGCGCCCGCCTCACCACCAAAACCGGTATCGCCCTCGCCGACGCCCTACTCGCCACCGACTCCCTCGACTGGCTCCGCACCGCCCTCGGCGAGACCCCCACCAACCAGTAAGCCGCAGCCGTCAGCCCGGGTTGCCGTCAACGTTGCGGTCAGAAACTGCTGGGGCCCCCTGCCCTGTGGCAGGAGGCCCCGTTGCTCAGGTGGTGCCGGTGGTGCCGATGGTGCGGGTGACGCCGGTGCTTCGGGTCAGGAGGCGTTGAGTGCCGTGTCGTCGACCACGAAGCTGGTCTGCGCCCCGGACTTCTCCACGCCGGTGAACTTCAGGGTGACGGTCTGCCCGGCGTAGCTGGTGAGGTTGAACGAGTACTGGTTGTACCCGCTGCTCGCGTTCAGGTTGGAGTAGGTCCCCAGCGTGCTGAGCACGGTGCCGGAGCTGTTGAGGGCCTGGACCTTGAGTGTGTCGACGGCGGTGGTGCTGGTCTTGCCGGTGTCGACGTGCAGCCAGAAGGAGAAGGCGGCACTGCAGCCGGACGGGACGGCAACCGTCTGGGCGAGGGTGTCTGTGTGGGCGGCGCCGTAACCGTCCAGCCACGCGTCCCAGTTGCCGGAGTGGGCGGGCTCGGAGACGGTGTCGTTGTTCAGCACGCCCGCCGTCATGGTCCACGGCGTGGCTGCGCCGGTCTCGAAGCCGGGGTTGCCCAGCTTCTGGCCCGGGTTGGCGCAGCCGCCGCCACCGGTGGTGGAGCTGACGGTCCAGCTGAAGGAGGTGGTGCCGGATGCGCCGGTGCTGTCGGTGGCGGTGACCGTGACGTTGAAGGTACCGGCGGTGGTCGGGGTGCCGGAGATCAGACCCGAGGATGAGATCGACAGACCCGCCGGAAGCCCGGTCGCGCTGTAACTCAGGCTCGCACCACCCGAGTCGGAGCCGCTGATCTGCAGCGACGCGGCGGTGCCGACCGTCGACGTCTGGCTGCCCGGGTTCGTCACCGAGACCGTGTTGCCGGTCGACGAGCCGCTCTGGAAGGCGGCGGTGCCGTTCGGGGTACCCCAGCCGGTCGGGCCGTCGTAGCCGGCCTCGGCGGTGCACAGGTACGCCGGGGAGCAGCTGGCCGTGGAGCCGGTGGTGACGTCGTTGAGCGAAGAGGTGTGCTGGTACGGGTACTTCGCCGGGTAGTCGCTCGCCCCCGGGTTGCCGGCGAGGGCGTAGACGGAGGCGATGATCGGGGAGGCGACGGAGGTGCCGCCGTAGACGTTCCACCCGCCGTTGTTGTTGTAGGTGTCGTAGACGGCGACGCCGGTGGCTGGGTCGGCGACCGCGGACACGTCGGCGACGGTGCGCTTGGAGCAGCCTGTGTCGGTCTGCCAGCTGGGCTTGGGGTCGTCGGCCGAGCAGCCGGACCCGGCGCCCTCGGTCGAGGAGGTGGACCAGACGGACTCGGTCCAGCCGCGCGAGTTGGAGGCGGTGGACAGCGAGGTGCCGCCGACGGCGGTGACGTACTGCGAGGCGGCCGGGTACTCGACGCCGTAGCCGCTGTCACCGGAGGAGACGGTCACCGCGACACCGGGGTGGTCGTAGTACTCGGTGTCGTAGGTCGAGTCGGTGGAGGACTCGCTGCCGCCGTAGCTGTTGGAGACGAACTTCGCCCCGGCGTTGACGGCCGCGTTCACCGCCGCACCGAGGTCGTCGTTGCTGTCGGAGTTGGCCTCGACCAGGTCGATGTGGCAGTTGGGGCAGATCGCCGAGACCATGTCGATGTCGAGGGCCTCCTCACCCGTCCAGTCGTCGCTGGACGGGGCGGGTGAGGGCAGCGGGCTGGCCTGCCCGTTCTGGTTGAGCTTGGTGAAGCAGCCGCTGTCGCAGGCGGGCAGCCCGTACTGGCTGCGGTAGATGTCCAGGTCGCTCTGCGCGCTCGGGTAGTCGAAGGCGTCGATCAGCGCGACGGTCTCTCCGCTGCCCTTGGACGCGGCCGCCGAGGCGAGGTTGTAGGCCGACCGCAGGTCGGTGGGGCCGTAGCCGGACACCGTCGCCAGCGGCGAGGCGTTCGCGTGTGAGGCCTGCGGATGGACGTCGGTGCGCTTGAGCGCCAGGCAACTCGAGTAGCCCACGGGCTCCTGCGGGCACTGGCGGTGGATCGTGACGGAGCTGCTCGCGGACGCGGCAGGCGCGGCGGTCGCCGCCTGCGCGGGCGTGATCGCCGCGAGGCCGAAGAAGCCGACGGTGACGGCGGTGACGGACGCGGCCACGGTGCGGCCGAGCGCGCTGGTACGGCGCGCGATTCTGGGGGTACGCAGGGGACGCAACCCACCCTCCCTGAGGGACGAGGGGAAGGCACGCAGAACTGACGCAACGTCAGAACACAGTGCCATTCCGGATCAGGAAACGCAGTGCATGTGCTGACGACACGTCGGGGCACCTGGCGAGACGGTTCGATCGCCAGTTGACACCCTGCATCGTGGTGGTCTTGCTGCTACGTGAGAGTAGGGCTGACGCGTACACACTGAACAGAGGATCGGGCGGAAAACTTCTGGAAACCCTCTGAACTGATGGATGCCTGAGAAGAAACTGAGAAGTTCCTGGTAAGGGCCTTGGGATTTCCGGGTGTTGGACCTCAGTCGGGATGCCGGAGGATCAGCACGCGAGCGGGGTCGAACACGCTGCGCGGGCCCGTCACCGGGCCGATGTCGATGTGCGCGATCAGGAAGCGGCGGACGTCGTCACGCCGCGAGGCGGACAACCGGCGCCAGTTCCGGCGTGCGTGACGGCCCGTCAACTCCGGGTCGACGGCGTCCGGAACGCGCACCGCCACCATGCGGTTCTCCTCGCGGATCCGGGCCGCGAGTGCCGCGTGCTCGCGGCTCGTGTGGGACTGGGGCGACGGCAGTTCGGCGAGCCTGGCCTGGTCGTGGTCGCGGCCCTCCGCGGTCTTCGGATCGAGTACCGCGACGGGCGGCGTCCCTCCGGACAGTCGCGTGTTCTCCAGGACGAACAGGACGCGCTCGTCGACCAGTTCCTCCAGCCGGGTCGCGCTGACGTAGCGGTGGCAGGGTTCGCTCTCGCTGGTGCTGCGGCCGATGCACCCGTACATGGGGTAGCCGTTCTTGGTCTCCCCGACCATCCGCCGACCGCAGCGACCGCAGCGCACCAGGCCGGTCAGGCGGTAGTGCCGCTCCGGGCGGCGTTCGGCGCGGGTGGCGAACTGCGCGTGGCGGCGCAGCTCCTGGGCTGCCTCCCACTGGGAGAGGCTGACGCACGGCTCCCAGTGTCCCGGCACGTATGCGCCGCCTTCGTCGCGAAGCGCCTCGCCCTGCTGGACCTGGAGCGCGGCGTACCGGGGGGCGTCGATGATCCGCGCGACCTTGGTGGATGTCCACCGTCCCCCGGCGGCGGTGGATATGCGTGCGGTGGTGAGCTCGCGGGCGATCCAGGACAGTGAACGGTCCGTCAGGTACCAGTGGTAGATCCGGGCGACGACGGCCGCCTCGTCCGGGACGAGCTCGTATCCGGCCTGCGTGTAGCCGAAGGCCCGGCGTCCGCCGCCGTGCGGCCGTCCCTCGGCGGCGGCCTGGGACTGTGCGGTCCGGGTCGTTCCGGAGGCGCCCTCCCGGCGGCGGCACTGTTCCTGCGTCCGTTCCCGGAGTGCGCTGCGGGCGCCGGGCGCGTTGAGGTCCGCCGGCTGCTCGGGGTCCAGCAGGGTCAGTCCGCGCCGCTCGGCGAGGGTCAACAGTGCGGCCAGGTCCCAGGGGCGGAACCGTTCGAGCTCGTCGATCCCGGCAAGCACGACGTGTGTCACCGGGCCGGCCGCCAGGTCCCGGAGCAGTGCGTCCCAGCCGGGGCGTCGGCCGGTGCGCGTCCAGCTCGTCGCCAGAGGGTCGATGAAGACGCGCCAGGGTGCGACGTGGACGCCATGACGGTCCGCCAACTCACGGCACCGAGCCTCGCGCTGGTCCACGCCCGCCTGTCGGGGCGAACGCCGGTGCGCCACGCGGCAGTACACCGCGGCCTCCCCGGCCTGGGCGGAGCCGCCGCCTCCCATGTCCCCCCCAGAGTCGTGCGAAAGATTCCGAGACCTGTGGACGTCTACTCGGTGCGTCCACGGTGGAACCGATCGTTCCTCTGAGTTTCTTCTGAGTCAACGCCATCGTTGCATTTCACAGCTTCTCCCGATGTGGCAGGCGCGCTTCGCAAGTGGGGAGTGTGGGTTACGAAATGGTCACACCGGCACAGGAAAAGCCGGAATAAATGCGGCTAGAACGGACATAGTGCCACGGCCTCGCGCATGGGGAGGGTGGGGTGCGGGTAGCGATTGCCCGGGCGGCAACTAAGGTAAGCCTTGCCTACTGGGTCGGTGCGAGGGTGTGCCCCGGCCCGAGCGGCAGCCTGGACCGCGCCCACTGGCGGCCCAGGTGCTTCTTCCCATGTCGGAGGTTGTGCGGTGTTCGTCGGTGTTCGGTCCATGAAGCGGTCGGTGTTCACGACTGCCGTCACGTCCCTCGCGGGCCTCTGCGTGCTCTCCCTGAGCGCCTGCGGCAGCTCGGGCGCGTCCTCGGTGTCCTCCTCGGCCTCCGGCGGCTCCCTGGCAGGGCAGACGATCACCGTCTACAGCGGGCAGCACGAGCAGACCATGGACGCCCTGGTGAAGGGCTTCACCGCGCACACCGGCGTCAAGGTGCAGCTGCGCTCCGGCGACGAGGCCGAGCTGGCACAGCAGTTGCTGGTCGAGGGCGCCGCCTCCCCGGCCGACGTCTTCGTCTCGGAGAACCCGCCCACGCTCACCACCCTGGAGGAGAAGGGCAGCCTGGCCAAGGTCGACGCCTCGACGCTCGGCGCCGTGCCCGCCGCGGACAGTTCGGCCAAGGGCGACTGGGTCGGCCTCTCCGCGCGCTCGGCGGTGTTCGTCTACAACACCGGCAAGTTGACCGCCGCCCAGGCCCCGACCTCGGTCACCGCCCTCGCCTCGGCGTTCTGGCAGGGCAAGCTCGGCATCGCACCGTCCGAGACCGACTTCACCCCGATCGTCACCCGCATGATCCAGATGAAGGGCCTGGCCGCCACCACGTCGTGGCTCAAGGCACTCAAGGCCAACGGGAAGGTCTACGACTCCAACGAGGACCTGGTCGCGGCCGTGAACCGGGGTGAGGTCGCGGGCGGCGTCATCGACCACTACTACTGGTACCGGCTCCGCGACGAGCAGGGCGCGTCCAGCATCCACAGCGCCCTGGCCTACTTCGCCCCCGGCGACCCCGGCTCGCTGGTCGACGTCTCCGGCGCGGGCGTGCTGGCGTCCAGTCACCACCAGGCGGCGGCCCAGGCCTTCCTCACCTACCTGGTGAGCAAGCCCGCCCAGCAGATCATCGCCACCTCCGAGAGCTACGAGTACCCGCTGCTCCCCGGCGTGACCGACACCCGCCTCGCCCGGACCCTGCAGCAGGCAGGCCCGGTCGACTCCGCCGCCCAACTCGGCGACGGCTCCCAGGCGATCCAGCTCATGCAGAGCCTGGGCCTGCTCTCGTGACGCTCACGTCCACCCCGTCACCCGCCGTCCGTCCGCCGCGTCCCCCGCGGCGGATCCGGACGGCGGGTTCCGGCGTTCTCGCCCTGGTGGCGATCGTGGTGACGCTCCTGGTCGCCAGCCCGCTGGTGTTCGTCGCGCTGGAGGCGTCCCAGTCGGGCTGGGGCACCGTCCAGCGCCTGCTCGGCCGCCCGCTGATCGCCACCCTCTTCTGGCACACCGCCGTGCTGACCGCGATCGTCACCGTCGGCGCCCTGGTGCTGGGCTTCGGCGCGGCCTGGCTGGTCGAACGCACCGACCTGCCGCTGCGGCGGACCTGGACGGTGCTGGTCGCGATGCCACTGGCGATCCCCGAGTTCGTCCACGGCTACTGCTGGGTCTCGCTCTTCCCGTCCGTCCAGGGACTCTGGGGCGCGGCGCTGGTGATGACCTCCTCGCTCTACCCGCTGGTCTTCCTGCCCGTCGCCGCCGTGCTGCGCCGCAGCGACGCCAGTGCGGAGGAGGTCGCCCGCAGCCTGGGCAAGGGCCGGCTGACCGTGCTCTGGCGGGTCACCCTGCCGCAGACCCGCCCGGCCCTGGCCGGCGGCGCGTTGCTGGTCGCGCTCTACCTGCTCGGCGAGTACGGCGCGTTCGCGATGCTGCGGTACGACACCTTCGCCACCGCCATCTACACCCAGTTCGAGACCGCCTTCGACACGGTCTCGGCCTCCGTCCTCTCGCTGATCCTGATCGCGCTCGCGCTGGTCGTGGTGCTGCTGCAGAACCGGATCGGACGGCAGCGCGGCCGGGTGGTCCGCGAGGGCAACGCGACCCGCCCCGCCACACCCGTCGCGCTGGCAGGCGCGAAGCCGCTGGCGTTGCTGGCGATGGCGGCCCTGGTCGGCGTCGCGGTCGGCGTGCCCGTCTACGCGCTCGGCTACTGGCTGGTCAAGGGCGGTTCCACCACGCTGCCCTCGGCCGAGATCTGGTCCCTCACCGCGACCACGCTCGGCTACGCGCTGGCCGCCGCGGCCATCGCCACCGCCGCCGCGGTCCCGGTCGCGCTCTACGCCTGGCGGCGCGACACCCGCCTGGCGCGGGCCGTCGAGCAGACCGCCTACCTCACCCGCGCGTTGCCCGGGATCGCGGTCGCGCTGGCGGTCGTCTTCTTCGCCATCCGCTACGCCCAGCCGTTCTACGAGCAGCCCCCGCTGCTGGTCGCCGGGTATGTGGCGCTCTTCTTCCCGCTCGCGCTGACGGCGGTCCGCTCCTCGCTGGCGCAGGTGCCGCACGGTGTCGAGGACGTGGCCCGCTCGCTCGGCACCGCGCCGCTGGCGGTCCTGGCCCGGGTGACGCTGCCGCTGATCCTGCCCGGCCTCGGCGCGGCCTTCGCCATGGTCGCGCTCACCGCCAGCACCGAACTGACGGCGACGCTGCTGCTGCGGCCCACCGGCACGGACACCCTGGCCACCCAGTTCTGGACCTACACCACCGGACTGGCCTGGGGCGCCGCCGCACCCTACGCGGCCGTGATGACCGCGCTCTCCGTACCCGCCGTGCTCCTGCTGACCCGCCGCACCCTCGGTGGGGCCCGAACCGCGAAAGAGGCTGCGCGATGAGCGGCTTGACCGTCACTGATCTGCACGCGCGGCACGGGCGGGCCGACGTGCTGACCGGCCTCGACCTCACCGTCGGCGACGGCGAACTGGCCGCCGTGCTCGGCCCGTCCGGTTGCGGCAAGAGCACCCTGCTGCGGATCGTGGCCGGCTTCCACGCCGCCGCGTCCGGGACCGTCGCGGTCGGTGGCCGGGTGCTGGACGACGGACGGGCCCGGGTCCGCGCCGAGCAGCGCCGGATCGGCTACGTCCCCCAGGACGGCGCGCTCTTCCCGCATCTGACAGCGGCGGGCAACATCGGCTTCGGACTGCCGCGCGCCGAGCGCAAGGCCCGGGTGGCGGAACTCCTCGACCTGGTCGGGCTGGGCGGCCTCGGCGACCGGCACCCGCACCAGCTCTCCGGCGGCCAGCAGCAGCGCGTGGCGCTCGCCCGCGCGCTCGCGCCCCGCCCCGACCTGCTGCTGCTCGACGAGCCCTTCTCCGCACTCGACGCCCAACTCCGCATCGAGCTGCGCGCGGAGGTCGCGGCGGCCCTGCGCAGCGCCGGGGCCACCGCCGTCCTGGTCACCCACGACGTCGACGAGGCACTGGCCTTCGCCGAC
The DNA here is from genome assembly GCF_041262505.1 of Streptacidiphilus sp. MAP5-3. Taxonomy (NCBI): domain Bacteria; kingdom Bacillati; phylum Actinomycetota; class Actinomycetes; order Kitasatosporales; family Streptomycetaceae; genus Streptacidiphilus; species Streptacidiphilus sp. MAP5-3. The sequence continues at coordinate 67,013 of NZ_JBGCCL010000012.1, read as the reverse complement.
ATTGTCGCCGTCATGCGCGACGGTCGGATCACCCAGGCCGACGCCCCGGACACGCTCTTCCACCGCCCGGTCGACACCCACGTCGCCCGCGCCCTCGGCGAGGCCAACCTGCTCCCCGCCGTTTGCGCCGACGGCGAGGCGCGGACGGGTCTCGGCGCGCTGCCGCTGAGCGAGCCGCTGCTCATGACCGAGGCGCTGACCTCGTCCGGCAGCGGGACCGTGTTGCTTCGGCCGAGGCAGCTGCGCCTCGGGGACGAAGGCATGCGCGCCACGGTCACCGCCGTGCACTTCCGCGGCCACGACCACCGCGTCGAGCTCAGCTGCGCGGGGGAGGACGGGCGGCAGGAGCGGCTCGTCGCCTACACCGACACCACCCCTCCCGGGCCCGGCAGCTCCGTCGGCGTCACGGTCGTCGGTGCGGCGCACGCACTGAGCCCGGCTGGAGAGGCGGCTGCGGCCCCCGCACCTGAGACCGAGACGGTGCCCGAGCGCACCGTGGCGAAGGCGCACTGACGATCAGTCAGATCAGCCTGGCTGCCACCCACCTCGCCCGCCCGGCGTGGTTGCGCCGGGCGGGCGAGGTGAGCGCGCTGCTCAGGGTGCGTAGGCCTGCAATTCGGAGAGCTGTCCGGCCGGCCAGGAGGAGTTGGCCGTGAAGGTGAGTCGCAGGTAGCGGGTGGTGGTACCGGCGGGGAGGCTGATGGTGGCGGTGTTGCCGGTGTTGGGGTCGAAGGAGTAGGTGGCCGAGGGGACGAGGGTGCTGTAGCTGGAGCCGTCGGTGCTGTCGAGGACCGAGAGGGTCTGCGTGCGCGCGCCCCAGGACGTCGACGGCGGAAGCAGCATCACCAGTTTGCCCACGGCGGTGGTGCTGCCGAGGTCGAGCGTGAAGCTCTGCGGGAAGGCGTTGTCGGTGCTCTCCCAGTAGGTGTTGGGGTCGCCGTCGACTGCGTTGGCGGCCACGTAGTTCTGGGTGCGGCCGGTGTCCGCGACCACCTTGCCCAGCGCCAGGTCAGTGCTCCCGATCGCCGTGGCGGTCGGGGTGGGTGTGGGCGTGGGGCTGGCCGTCGCGGAACTGCTCGGTGCGTAGGCCTGGAGTTCGGAGAGCTGTCCGGCCGGCCAGGAGGAGTTCGCGGTGAACGTCAGCCGGAGGTAGCGGGTGTCGGTGCCCGCAGGGAGGTTGATGGTGGCCGCGTTGCCGGTGTTGGGGTCGAACGAGTAGGTGGCCGACGGGACGAGGGTGCTGTAGCTGGAGCCGTCGGTGCTGTCGAGGACGGAGAGGGTCTGCGTCCGCGCCCCCCACGCCGATGACGGCGGCAGCAGCATGACCAGGTGGTCGACGGCGGTGGCGCTGCCGAGGTCCAGCGTGAAGCTCTGGGGGAACGCGTTGTCGGTGCTCTCCCAGTAGGTGTTGGGGTCGCCGTCGACGGCGTTGGCGGCGACGTAGTTCTGGGTGTGGCCGGTGTCCGAGACCGCCTTGCCCAGCGCCAGGTTGCCGCCCGGCGGGGTGGTCTGCGTGGGTGAGGGCGACGGGGACGGCGAGGTGCTGGTCGCGGTCGGCGTGGGGGTCGGCGAGCCGGTGCCGTTGCCCGGACCGGTCGGCGGCAGGCCCACCGGGGAGGGGAAGGCGGTCAGCGTCGGCGTGGTACTCCAACCACTGTTGCCGCTGCCCTGGTTGAACACGAACGTGCCCGCGACGTCGTTCGGGTAGCCGTAGTCGTACGCGCCCGCCACACCGACGTTGCTCGCGGTCAGGCCGCTCACCGAGGCCGAGCCTGGCGTCTCCGCCTGGAAGACCGTGGTGCCGGTCCAGTCGACGCTGTTGTCGGTGAAGTTGAGCCCGCTGACTGCGTAGCCCTGGCCGCCGCCCCCGACGATCTCGAAGGCGCTGTAGGGGCTGTCGTCCACCGCGTTGCCGCTGACGTTGACGGTGACATTGGTGAACGCCGAGTCGTAGGCGTCGAACCGCATCGCGCCCATCGGGTGGCCCCAGTTGGGGTTCATCGCCCCGGTGCGGATCAGTGTGTTGTCGGAGACCGTGATGGTCCCGGACAGCGGGGTGAAGGGCTGCAGGAAGGCCTCGTTGGAGACGGCGATGCCGCTGCCGAGCGGGTTGGTGTCGGCGATGACGTTGCCCTGGATGGTGTTGTTCGAGCCGCCGTAGTCCGCGATCCCGTTGGCCAACGTCGGCTCGACGATGGTGTTGTCGCTGAGCGAGATGCCCGAGTCGGCGGCGGGGTAGGACCACAGGGCGAGCCCGTCGTCGCCGGTGTTGCGCAGGAAGTTGTTCTCGACGGTGTTGTTCGTCGCGTTGCCGTTGAAGTTCAGCCCGTCCGCGTCCGTGGACAGCACGATGCAGTTCTTCACGGTCAGCCCGGTGTTGCCGTACTGGAGCCAGAAGCCGACGTTGGTGTCCTGGATCCACAGGCCGTCGACGGTCGAGCCGCTGCCGAGCGAGCCGTTGATCGCGTTGGCGGTGCTGTCGTCGTGACGGCCGACGGTCGAGCCCAGGATGGCGAAGCCGCTCAGGTTGACCGGGCCGGAGACGTCCGAGGTGTTGTCGATGAACTCGTTGGTCCTGATCTGCGAGTACCAGGCCCCGGCTCCGGCGATGGTGGCCTTGGGGACCTGCAGCGCCGAGGAGACCAGGAAGGTGCCCGCCGGGATCCAGACCGACTCGTTGGCGGAGGCGGCAGCGGAGATCGCCGTCCGGAAGGCGTTGGTGGAGTCGGCCGCGCCGGTCGGGTCCGCGCCCTCGCTGACCACGGAGACGGAGTTGGCGGGTTGCGTCGCGGGCGCGCCCACGTCGAAGAAGTCGGCGACGTCGAGGGTGTAGGGCAGCGCGGTGTCACCCGCGTCGACCTGGAAGGTCACCGTGCCACCGGTGTTGACCGTGGACGGCAGCATCATCCGCACGTCGTCGTAGAGCTTGTGCACCTTGGAGCCGGGCACCTGGCCGGTGGTGATGTAGCTGTAGGCAGAGGTCAGTTGGAGCTGCTGGCTGAGCTTGGTGCCGTTGACGTAGACCGAGAGGTCGCCGGAGCTGCCCTGCGGCACCGCGTAGTGCAGGTCGAAGGCGTTGGCGGGTGCGGTCAGGGTGAACGTCACGTACTGGCCCTGGCCGGTCAGTTGGACCGCCTGTCGGCCGGAGGCCTCGGTGGCCAGGTCGCCCTGGGTGTAGTCGGGGCCGATCACCGTGCCGTTGGTGGACGCCTGCGGTCCCTCGGCCTCGTACTCGGTCATGCCGGGGATCGAGGCGCCGGTGCCGTTGGCGGCGCCGGCGGCGAACGGGGTGAGCGCGGACTGTGTGGTTGCCTGTGCTGCTGCCTGGGCCTGGTGGGCGGGCCCGGCGAGGAGGAGGCCCAACACGCCGGTCGCTGCTGCGGTGACGGCAGCGAGCACGGCGGTGGAGCGGCGGTACGTCATCACGTACGACCTTCCGTGGACGGGGACTTCCGTGGAGAGGGAACAGCCGCGAGGGTCGACATGGCGGTCACAGCAGGGCGGGGGCATGACACATCCCCGCAGAGCACAGACCGGTCCGTCTCGGCCTGGCGAGTCACTCTGGCACAGGCGGCAGATGGGAGCAATATGCTGACAGAAGTCTGCAAATATTGAGCGAGTGAGAGGCTGGCGCGGTGGAGCAGACGGGCGGGCAGCACGTCGGGTTGTTGCACTGGATGGCAAGAAGAGGCAAGAATTTGCGGGTATCCGGCATATAGCATGTCGGCATGACACGACGACTTGCCCATGTGGCCCAGAAGGTCGGAGTGAGCGAGGCGACCGTCAGCCGGGTGCTCAACGGCAAGCCCGGGGTCTCCGCGCAAACCCGCGAGGCGGTGCTCACCGCCCTGGATGTGATGGGATACGAGCGGCCGACCCAACTGCGCGGTGAGCGAGCCCGGTTGGTCGGGCTGGTGCTGCCGGAGCTGCAGAACCCGATCTTCCCCGCCTTCGCCGAGGTGGTCAGCGGTGCGCTGGCGCAGCAGGGGTTCACGCCCGTGCTCTGCACCCAGACCGCGGGCGGCGTCTCCGAGGCCGACTACGTCGAACTCCTGCTCCAGCAACAGGTTTCCGGCGTGATCTTCTTCGGTGGGCACTACGCCCTGGCCGGCCTCTCCCATGCGCACTACGAGCGCCTGGAGCAGCGCGGGCTGCCCACCGTCCTGATGAACGCGGCCGTTCCCGGCCTGGGGTTTCCCCAGGTCAGCTGTGACGACGCGGTGGCGGCGGAGCAGGCGGTCGCGCTGCTGGTGTCGTTGGGGCACGAACGCGTGGGACTGGTCCTCGGCCCGCCCGACCACATGCCCTCGCGGCGCAAACTCGTGGCAGCCAAGCGGGCGTTGGTCAAGGCGGGGCTCGACCTGCCGGAGGACCGTGTGGAGCACGCGCTGTTCTCGCTGGAGGGCGGCCAGGCCGCCGCGATGCGCCTGCTGAACCGCGGTGTGACCGGGATCGTCTGCGCCTCCGACCCGATTGCCCTCGGCGCGATCCGCGCGGCGCGGCGGCAGGGGCTGGACGTGCCGCGGGAGGTCTCGATCGTCGGTTATGACGACTCGTCGTTCATGACCTGCACGGATCCGCCGCTCACCACCGTCCGTCAGCCGATCGAGGCGATGGGCCGAACTGCCGTGGAGCTGCTGATCGGCGAGTTGGCGGGCACCCAGGTCACCCATGACGAGCTGCTCTTCGAGCCCGAGCTCGTCGTACGCGGCTCGACCGGCCCGGCTCTCGCGGCGTCCTCGGCGTCAGGTCGCTGACCAGCGCCGGGAGTTGACCCTGCAACCCCTGACAGAACCACTGCAGCACCACTGCGGGGCGTACGGCACGACAGAGGGACCGCATCCATTCGGATGCGGTCCCTCTGTCATTGGCACGTCATCACATCTCGTTTGGATGTCGTAATTTTGCAAAGTTCCGTCGGCATCTTGTGTCTCCCTGTCGGCGTCCCTATGGTGAGGCGCACCGCAGGCTCTCTCTGCTGACACCCACTCACCCCACCTGCCCACGAAGGGTCTTCAGCCATGCGCAGATCCGCAGCGCTCGTGGTCGCCGCCACCGTCGCGATGACCGCAGCCGCCTGTTCCAGCTCCGGCACCGGCGGAGCAGGCAACACCGGTAACGCCAACGGCAAGGTCACCATCTCCATCGACTGCGCACCGCCGAGCAGCCGCCCCACCCAGGTGCAGCAGTGGAACGCCGACATCGCGGGATTCGAGAAGCTCCACCCGAACATCACGGTCAGGAGCATCGACACCTTCCCCTGCGAGACACCGGAGCTCTTCACTGCGGCGCTGCGCGGCGGCACCGAGGCGAACGTCTTCTACACGTACTTCACCGACCTGTCGCAGGTCCTCGCCTCGGGACAGGCCGCCGACATCACCCCGTACGTGACCACGGCCAACCTGCCGGTCAAGAACGACATCCTCCCGTCCGTATGGGCGCCGCTGACGTCCGGCGGAAAGACCTACGGGGTCCCGCGGACCAACTACACGATGGGGATGATCATCAATCGGAAGCTCTTCCAGCAGGCTGGGCTGAATCCCGATCAGCCGCCCACCACCTGGCCCGAGGTGGAGGCCGACGCCAAGAAGATCGCCGCTCTTGGCAACGGCGTCGCCGGCTACGGCGACTACAGCGCGGGAAACAACGGCGGTTGGCACTTCGCGGCGGAGCTCTACGCGCAGGGCGGGCGGATGGTGAGCCCGGACGGCACCAAGGCCGCGTTCGACAACGCGCAGGGCCTCGCCGTCCTGCAGAACCTGCAGACCCTGCGTTTCACCGACAACGTCATGGGGACGACGCAGCTGTACAAGTGGGGCGACCTGCAGAAGCAGATGGCCGCGGGCAAGCTCGGAATGTACATCGCCGCCCCGGACGACATCACCTACATGGTGCAGAGTCTCGGCGCGCACTACTCCGACTTCTCCATGGGCCCGATGCCCGGTCAGAGCGGGCCTGCCGTCGGGACCTTGGCCGGTGGCGACGACTACCTGTTCAACGTCAAGGACAGCCCCGCCCAGATCACGGCGGGGATCCAGCTGGTCAGCTACCTGTGGCTGACGATGGGTCAGGGACAGCAGTACAACTACCCGCGGTCCAAGACGTCCGGCCAGGCGGTCGGTCTGCCCGAGCCGGAGTTGTTCCAGGGAGCCACCGCGGCCGCGGACAACAAGCTCAAGGCCGCCAACGCGACCATGTCGGTGCAGGCCTTCGCTCCGTTCGTGAACGCCGCGATCCCCGGGGTCACCGAGCCGCCGAACGCGCAGGCCATCTACAAGATCCTCGACACGACCATGGCCTCCGTGCTCACCGACCCGCACGCGAACGCGCAGCAACTGCTGGACACCGCCCAGTCGCAGGTCAACGAGGTCCTGGCCAACGCGCAGTAGGGCCGCCCCGCTGCCACACACCCCGTTGCCTCACACCCCGTTGCCTCACGTTCACTTGAGCTCCGAGGAGTCCCCGATGGCGGTCCTGACCGCATCCTCCGACACCGGCTCGCCGCCCCTGCGGACGGCGGGCCGGGCCGGGGCACTGCGCAGAAGCGTGCGGCGCAACCTGACCGCGCACGGCTTCCTGATCGGCGCGGTGCTCTGCTTCGCCTGCTTCACCTGGTACCCCATGGTCCGCGAAGTGATCATGAGCTTCCAGAAGGCGCGGGCGGGGCAGACGACCTGGGTCGGCCTGCACAACCTCCAGCAGATCAGCAACGACCCGAGCTTCTGGATCGCCTGGCGCAACACCGCCGAGTTCACCGGGCTCGCGCTGGTCCTGGGGTTCGCGCTGCCGTTCGTCGTGGCCGTGGTGATGAACGAACTGCGGCACGCCCGCGGCTATCTGCGGGTGCTTGTCTACCTGCCGGTGATGCTGCCGCCGATCACCTCGCTGCTGGTCTTCAAGGACCTCTACGACCCGCAGTACGGCCTGCTCGACCGGATGCTCCAGCTGCTGCACCTGCCCACCTCGGCGTGGCTGCAGTCGCCGAACATGTCGATGCCGGCCGTGGTCATCGCGTCCACCTGGATGAACATGGGCAGCGCCACCCTGATCTACCTGGCCGCCCTGCAGAACATCCCCGGTGAGCTCTACGAGGCGGCCGAGCTCGACGGTGCGGGAGTGTTGCGCCGGATCCGGCATGTGACGATCCCGCAGACCCGGCTGATCCTCTCGCTCATGCTGATGCTGCAGATCGTGGCGACCATGCAGGTCTTCGTCGAGCCGTTCGTGCTCACCAACGGCGGTCAGGGCGTGGACAACTCCACCACCACGATCGTCTACCTGATCTACCAGTACGCCTTCAACTTCAGCAACTACGGCGCCGCCTGCGCCCTCGGACTGCTTCTGCTGCTGGTCCTGGCCGGCTTCTCGCTGCTGTACGTGCGGCTGAACCGGAGGGCCGACGCATGAGTGACACCCGCACTCTGATCAATCCGGCCCAGATGAACCGCGCCGTCTACCGGGTGACGCTGCTGCTCGTCGTCGCGGTCTTCACGCTGGTCTTCCTCGGCCCGCTCTACCTGCTGGTGACGGACGGACTGAAGTCCACCGCCGAATCCATCGCGACGCCGCCCACCTTCTACCCGCACCAGGTCCAGCTGTCGAACTACTCCGACGCCTGGAACCGCCTCAACATCTCGCAACTGCTGCTGAACACCCTCTGGTACGCCTTCGGCGCCCTCGTCTTCCAGCTGGTCTTCGACGTCGCCGCCGCGTACTCGCTGTCGAAGCTGCGGCCCGTCCTCGGCAACGCGATCCTCGGTCTGATGCTGGCCAGCCTGATGATCCCCGCCATGGTGCTGATCGTCCCGCAGTACCTGACCGTGCTCGACCTGCCGCTGCTCCACCTCAACCTGCTCAACAGCCCCTGGGCGATCTGGCTGCCGTCCGTGGCCAACGCGTTCAACATCTACCTGCTCAAGCGCTTCTTCGACTCCGTCCCGCAGGAACTGCTCGACTCCGCCGCCATCGACGGAGCAGGGCCGCTGCGGACCCTGTGGTCGATCGTGCTGCCCATGTCGCGGCCGATCCTCGGGGTGGTGTCGATCTTCGCCCTGGTCAACGTGTGGAAGGACTTCCTCTGGCCGCTGCTGGCCGAGCCCGACCCCACCAAGCAGACCCTGAACGCCGGCATCTACTCGCTCTCGCTCGGGGTGCCCCAGAACGTCCTCATCGCGGCGGCGGCCATCTCGGCCGTGCCGACGGTTCTGTTCTTCCTGTTCTTCCAACGCAACATCATGTCCGGCCTGACCGCAGGCAGCCTCAAGGGCTGACTCTCCCGAGGAGACCGCTACCTTGCTTCAAGCCCACGAATGGTGGCGCGGCGCCGCGATCTACCAGGTCTACGTGCGCAGCTTCGCCGACGCGGACGGAGACGGCGTCGGCGACCTGGCGGGAGTCCGCTCCCGGCTGCCCTACCTGGCCCGGCTCGGCGTCGACGCGCTCTGGTTCAACCCCTGGTACGCCTCGCCGATGGCGGACGGCGGCTACGACGTCGCCGACTACCGCCGCATCCACCCCGCCTTCGGAACCCTCGCCGACGCCGAGCGGCTCATCGCCGACGCGCTCGAACTGGGGATCCGGACCATCGTCGACATCGTCCCCAACCACGTCTCCGAGGAGCACCTCTGGTTCCAGCACGCGCTGGCCGCAGGGCCGGGCTCGCCGCAGCGGGACCGCTTCTGGTTCCGCGAAGGACGCGGAGCGAACGGTGAGTTGCCGCCCAACAACTGGCCCTCGCAGTTCGGCGGCAGCGCCTGGACCCGCGTCCCTGACGGTCAGTGGTACCTGCACCGCTTCGCCTCCCAGCAGCCCGACCTGAACTGGCAGCACCCGGAGGTGCGCCGTGAGCACGAGGAGGTGCTGCGTTTCTGGTTCGACCGCGGCGCGGCCGGGGTCCGCATCGACTCCGCCGCGGAGGTGGTCAAGGACCCGCAGCTGCCCGACGTGGTCGAAGGCACCGACGAACGCCCCTACGTCGACCGCGACGAGATCCACGACATCTACCGCAGCTGGCGCAAGCTCGCCGACACCTACAGCCCGCCGCGTGCTCTGATCGGCGAGGTCTGGCTTCCCGACCCCGACCGGTTCGCCCGCTACCTGCGCCCCGACGAACTGCACACCGCCTTCAACTTCGGCTTCCTGAGCTGTCCCTGGGACGCCGACCGGCTGCGCGAGACGATCACGACCACGCTCACCGTGCACACGCCGGTCGGGGCCCCGGCCACCTGGGTGCTCGCCAACCACGACATCACCCGTACCGTCACCCGCTACGGCCGGGCCGACACCGGGTTCGACTTCGCCACCAAGGCCCACGGCATCCCGACGGACCTGGAGCTCGGCACCCGCCGGGCCCGCGCCGCCGCCCTGCTGAGCCTGGCGCTGCCCGGCTCGGTCTACCTCTACCAGGGCGAGGAGTTGGGCCTGCCCGAGGTCGAGGACCTCCCGGCGGAGGTGATCGAGGATCCGATGTACCACCGCACCGCGGGCGCCGATCCGGGCCGCGACGGCTGCCGGGTGCCGCTGCCGTGGAGCGGCTCCGAGCCCCCGTTCGGCTTTTCCGGACCCGGCTCGGCGGCCACCTGGCTGCCCCAGCCGCCGGACTGGGCGCCGCGCACGGCGGGCAGCCAGGCGGACGACCCGGACTCGATGCTCCAGCTGTACCGCAAGGCCCTGCACCTGCGCCGCACCCATCCCGCGCTCGGGGACGGCACGATGACCTGGCTTCCCGGCGACCCCGCCGTGCTGGCCTTCACCCGCAACGGCACCGGTTTCACCTGCGTGGCCAACCTGGGCAAGGCCCCCGCGCCGCTCCCGCCGCACCGCGCGGTCCTGCTCGCCAGCGGCCCGCTGCCGGACGGGCAGTTGCCCCCGGAAACCGCGGCGTGGCTCCACGCCTCCTGACCCGTGGAGCCACGCCGCTCGAGGCCGCACCGCTTTCGAGGGTGAGCGGTGCGGCCTCCCGTCAGAACGACGCGACCTGAGCCCGTGCCTGGGCCAGCCGCGCGACCGCGCCGAACAGCGCTCGCGCAGCCGCGTCGTTCTGGCGGAACGCCGGCGAATTGCTGCGTGGACGGGCGAACGCCGCGACCGCCCGGGCGCTGGTGTGCGCGCCGAGCGCGATCCGGCGCGGATGCGGTCGGCCGGTGGCGTCGACGATCGCGCCGTTCTGAGGGTCCGTCAGCATCAGTCCCGAACGCAGCTCTTCGGTCGCCTCGCCGCGTGCGAACAGGTCGCGCAGGAGCGGGGAGTCGGTGCGCCGCAGCGTGGCACGCGGGAGCCGCGCCTCGACGAGCGTGGTCGCGGTCGTCACCACTCCCGCAAGGGCGGGGCTGTGGGCGAGGAAGCGGCCGGTTGCCTGGTCCGCCTCGACGCGCAGATCGGGGCCGAGGAAGTGCAGCAGGCCCGCGTCCGACAGCGCCAGCAGCTCCCGGAGCCGGTGGCCGGGCGGACCGCTGGCCAGGAAGCTGAAGAAGCCGTGCCACCAGCCGTCCAGGTCCCGGGCCAGCGAGGTCGCGTCCAACTGGCCGCTCGCGGCGACGCGCGGGAGCTGGCCGTAGACGGAGAGCAGCGCGTAGAACGCGCCGAGATCGGCGCTGTGGGCGCGGCTGCCCCGGCGCGCCACGTCGCCGCGGATATGGCGCTGCAGCGCCTCCCGCAGGGCGGCGGGAGAGGCGAAGGACGCCCCGGCGAGCGGGCGGTCCAGTGCCTCGAAGTCGATCCGGTCGTCCGGGTCGGGCACGGCGCGGGCCACCAGCGCGGCCGTGGCCGGGTCGTACCAGGGCAGCGGGGCGAAGGCGGCGAGGAACTCCTGCCACGGCATCCGGGTGCGTTCCGGATGGCCGTGGAACAGCTCGTGGTAGTGGCCGTACGCGATCTCCTTGGCCACCGACGGCCAGACGTCGGCGCGGAAGTCGAGCGGGCCGTCCCCGACCAGCAGCAGGTCCACCGCATCGGGCCCGAGGAAGCGCGGCAGCGGCGGCGGCGCGCCCTGGAGGCGGTAGCCGGTCTTGGCGTGGTACGGCACGCCGCGCCGCGAACCGGCGTGCAGCACGGGTTCGCGGCCTGACGGCAGGTAGACGAGCGAGCCGTCAGGCCGGGGGAGGTAGCGTCCGCCGCGTCCTTCGGTGAGCAACACGACCAGATCGACCGCGGCCAGGCCGAGTCCCCGCAGGACGACGTCCTCGCCCGCTGCGATCTCGTCCAACTCCGGTCCGAGGTCGGCGGAGTAGGCGGGTGGCAGGTAGTGCAGGCCGTGTCGGGCCGCGAAGTGCGCCAAGCGCTGTTCGTCGGGTTCGGGATGTGCGTCCAGGTGTCCCAGCGTCAGCACGACCAGGTCCGCGGTGACGGTGCGCCCGGACGCGAGGACGACCTGCTGCGGTTCGTCCGGGCCTCCGTGCAGACCGACGGCGGCCTCGCGGTGGACGTGGACCCGGGCGAAGGGGGCCAGCGCGGCGGTGGTCCGCCGGAACACCCAGTCGAGGTAGGCGCTCTGGGCGCGTCGGGTGGGGAAGTCGGTGGGCGCCAGTTGCTCCAGCTCGGCCCGGACCGCCGGGTCCGCCACGGTGTCGACGTCCGGGCCGGCGGCCCACTCGGCGAGCGAGGGGCCGGGGAGGACGGGCCCGTCCATGACCGTTGCTGAGTCGGTGAACATGGTGACGTCCTCCGCCATGGAGTTCATCCGCAGCAACGGGGACTGGTCGTCCCGCCACACCCGGCCGGGACCGGGAGGATGGGGGTCGATCAGATGAATCGTCAGGTCGGGTTCTGCTGACAGCAGTTGTGGGGCGTTGGCGAGGATCCGGTCCAACAGCCCGGTGGCGCGCGGTCCGACGCCGACGACGGCGATACTGGCCTGCCTCATCGGCTGCTCCGTCCGACGCGGCGCTCCAGAAGGAACTGACCAACCGTCAGCACGCTGGTGACGACCAGGTACCAGAGGGCGGCCACCAGCAGCAGCGGGATCACCTGGTAGGTGCGGTTGTAGACGATCTGCACCGAGTACAGCAGGTCGACGACGGCCAGCACGCTGACGATCGAGGTGCTCTTGAGCGTGCCGATCAGCATGTTGCCCGCAGCCGGGACGATGCTGCGCATGGCCTGGGGCAGCACGATCCGGAGCAGCGTGCGTAGCCGGCCGAGACCGAGCGCGGCGGCGGCCTCGTGCTGGCCCGCGTCGACGGCGAGCAGGCCGCCGCGCACCACCTCCGCCGCGTAGGCGGCCTCGTGCAGGGTCAGGCCGATGACCGCGGTGGCGGTCCCGCCCAGCAGGTTGACCGTGCTCACCTGGGCCAGCGTCGGGCCGAACGGCACGCCGATGCTCAGCGTCGGGTAGAGCAGCCCGATATTGTACCAGAGCAGCAGTTGGACCAGGACCGGCGTGGCCCGGAAGACCCAGAGATAGCCCCAGGCCAGCCCGCGCAGCACCGGGTTGGCGGAGATCCGCAGCGCGGCGATCCCCGCGCCGATGGCGAAGCCGAGGCCGGTGACCACAGCCGTCAGCCACAGCGTGAGCACGAGCCCGTCCAGCACCCCGGCGCTGGTGAAGTACCGGGCGACGACGCCCCATTGGAAGGCGTGGTTGGAGAGCACGGAGTGAAGCGCGACGGCGAGCAGGAACAGGGCCAGCACGGCGGTCGCCCAGCGACCGGGGTGTCGCCGGGGGCGGATCCGGGTCGGGAGGTGTGGACCGGCGTCTGCGGTTTCGGCAGTCGACTCGGCGGTGGTTGAGGCAGTGGTTTCGGCCGCTGGCAGGCGCAGCGGGGGAACGTCGGATGCGACGGTCACGGGAGGGAGCCTCCGAAGGAGAACGCGGACAGCGGCGTCGCGGCACGAAGGCCGGGTGGGCGCGCCGGGCCAGGAAGAGCCCCGGCGGCGTGATCGCTGTCGCCTCCGCCGCGTCCCTCAACACGGCGTTCCCGCAAGACTACGTCGGCCGGTCGGCGTCGCGTCAAGGCCGCCCGGTGTCGTGGTGCCCGCCGCCGTCGCCGTCGACGTCGACGCCGTCGTCTCGCCGTCGCGGAGACCTGCCGAGACCTGCATGGACGCGTCCGACGGGCGGGACGGTGGTTGACGCGGACGTATGACCGCTGCTCAACTGTGCGATGTGAGTACCGAGCAGCCTCTGGTCATTCGAGGCCACATCGACTTCGGTCGAGTGTGGTCCGCCGCGTGTTGTCGCTGACCCCTTCCTGCTGACTCGGTAGCGGGCCGCTCGTTCGGCCCTTCCCTCCTTCGCGCCCCCGTGCCGTGGGCCGGACTCCTTCACGCGTTGCCGCTGCCGCGCATCCGCTGCTGTCGCCTGCCTCCCCTGTTCCGTGGCCTGACCCTGCCCGCCTTCCTGGTGCGCGGCTGGTCGGCCACGGCGTCACCCATGCCCGCGGAAAGGCCGCGCCTTGCCTGGAACCTTCGTTGAGCCACGCTTTCAGCCACCCGCTGAGCCACCCGCTCAACCAGCCACCGAAGCTCCCGAGTTCGAGTTGCGTGCCGTCCGGATGGACGACCCGCTCGCCGAACCCCTGCTGCGCGAACTCGCGGACGAGTACCGCACCCGGTATCCCGAGCACCGCGACGTCGGCCGGTCCGAGCTGGAGCGTTATCCGGCAACGGAGTTCGCTCCGCCGAACGGCGCGCTGCTGCTCCTCCTGGAGCGGGGCGAGCCCGTCGCCGGTGGCGCCTTCCGGCGCTATCGCGAGGACGAACCGCAGACCGCCGAGCTCAAGCGGATCTGGACCCACTCGCGTCACCGCCGCCGGGGTCTGGCCCGACGCATCGTCAGTGCGCTGGAGCAGGAGGCGTTGGCGCGCGGCTACCGGGACGTCTACCTGACCACCGGCCCACGTCAGCCGGAGGCCAGGGCCCTGTACCTGGCGACCGGCTACACGCCGCTCTTCGACCTGCATGCGGACCCGGAGTCGATCGGGCCGTTGCCGTTCCGCAAGTCACTTGAAGCGGCGGCGATCGCGGAGGAGGGACGGTCCGATGCGCGTTGACCGATCGGCGCTGCGCGTGCCCGCTGTGCTGCTCAGCCTCGTTGCTCTGATCGCGTTGAGCGCGTGCGCGTCCGACACGTCCGACGTCGCCAACTCGGTGGCTGCGGCCGGCCCGAGCGGCAACGTGGTCTCCTCCGTGCGGAAGGTGGACGCCGCCGCCGCGCTGCTGCCCGCTGCCGTCCGTGCCTCGGGCGAGATCACCGTGGCGACCGCGGTCGGCGGCCCGCCGAGCGCCTCCTACCCCGACGGCGCGAGCAGCAGCCCGGTCGGGCAGGACATCGACATCACCGACGCGGTCGCGGCGGTGCTGGGCCTGCGGGTGAACCGGCAGATCGCGGCCTTCGAGACGATCCTCCCGGGGCTCAGCTCGGGCAAGTACCAACTGGGCGTGGGCAACTTCGGTGTGACGACCGAGCGTTTGAAGACGGTCGACTTCGTCACCTACATCGACGACGGCCAGGGCTTCGCGGTCCGCGCCGGCAGCCCGATCAAGCAAATCGGCTCGCTGCGCCAACTGTGCGGACTGACCGTCGGCGCGGGAGCCGGAACGACCTTCGAGGCGACGCTGGAGCAGAACGCCCACGTCTGCACGGACGCGGGGCTGCCCGCCTACCGGGTGCAGGTCTACTCCGACAGCGGGGCGCTGCAACTCGGCCTGCAGCAAGGCCGGTTCGACGTGCTGATGTCGACCATCAACGGCCTGCGCTACCAGGAGAAGCAGACCGGCGGTGCCGTGCACTACCTCGGCCCCTTCCACCGCCTCGACGTCGGTTTCGTCTTCCCCAAGGGCTCGCCGCTGACCCGTGCCTTTCAGGCCGCCGTCCAGCAGCTGATCGCGGACGGGACCTACCGGAAGATCCTCGCCGCCTGGGGCACGACCGACTCCGCGATCACCACCTCGCAGATCAACCCGCCCGAGTCGGCCGGCTGAGTCTCCACACCCTTCACCCCCTCACGGAGTTCCCATGAGCATCACCACCTCCGACATCACCGCATCGCCGCCGACGGCGGTCGTCGCCCCGGCCCGCAAGGCTCAGCAGCCGCGGACCGTGCCGCTGCGTCACCCCGGCCGTTGGGTCGGGGTCGCCGTGGCGCTGGTGCTGCTGGCGCAGTTGGCGCACGCGTTGGTCACCAATCCGGGCCTGGACTGGCCGACCTTCCGGGCCTACCTCTTCGATCCGAGCGTGCTCCAAGGCGTCTGGCTCACCGTCCAGTTGACCGTGCTGTCCGCGCTGGCCGGATTCGCCCTCGGCCTGGTGCTGGCGCTGATGCGGCTGTCCCGCAGCCCGCTGCTGCGCGTGGTCGCCTACGGCTACGTGTGGTTGGTCCGGTCGGTGCCGCTGCTGGTCCAGGTGCTCTTCTGGTTCAACCTCTCCTACCTCTACCAGCGCATCCAGATCGGCGTGCCGTTCGGGCCGGGCTTCTTCTCCATCGCCACCAACAGTCTCGTCAACGCGATGGGCGCGGCCGTACTGGCACTCGCCGTGAACGAGGCGGCCTTCGCGGCGGAGATCGTCCGGGCGGGTGTCCTCTCCGTGGACGCCGGTCAGTTGGAGGCCGCCGCCGCGCTCGGCCTGCCACGCAGACGCCAACTGCGCCGGATCGTCATGCCGCAGGCGATGCGCACCATCGCCCCCGCCGCCGCGAACCAGCTGATCGCGCTGTTCAAGAACACCTCGATCGTCTCGGTGATGGCGATCATGGAGCTCTTCTACACGGTCCAGGTGATCTACGGACGCACCTCACGCGTCGTCCCCATGCTGCTGGTGGCCACCGCCTGGTACGTCGCGTTGACGACCGTGCTCTCGGTCTTCCAGTACGCCGTCGAGCGGCGCTTCGCCCGCGGGGCCGGACGCGACGGCGGACCCACCCGGCAACGACCCGTCCACCTGCTGCGGCGGCTGCGCGCCGCGTTCGACGACCTGCGCGCCCGCGCGGCCGAAGGGAGCCTGCGATGACCACCACCACCACGACAGAAGTCGGCACGACGGAAGCCAGTGCCGCGACTCCGCCCGTAGTCGTGGACGTCCGCGGCCTGCGCAAGTCGTTCGGCGGCCACGAGGTGCTGCGCGGCGTCGACCTCCAGGTCCGGGCCGGTGAGGTCACCGTCGTGCTCGGGCCGTCCGGTTCGGGCAAGTCGACACTGCTGCGCAGCATCAACCATCTGGAGAAGGTCGACGCCGGCTACGTCCGCATCGACGACGAGCTGATCGGCTACCGGCAGGTCGGCGACCGTCTGCACGAGCTGCGGGAGCGCGACGTGCTGCGCCAGCGGGCCCGGATCGGCTTCGTGTTCCAGCAGTTCAACCTCTTCCCGCACCTGACGGTCGTGGAGAACCTGGTCGAGGCGCCCGTCGCCGTGCTCGGCCGGTCCCGCGACCAGGCCCGCGAGCTGGCGCTGACGCTGCTGGAACGCGTCGGGCTGCAGGACAAGGCGGACGCCTACCCGCGTCGGCTCTCGGGTGGTCAGCAGCAGCGGGTCGCCATCGCCCGCGCGTTGGCGCTGGAGCCGAAGGTGCTGCTCTTCGACGAGCCCACCTCCGCGCTCGACCCGGAGTTGGTCGGCGAGGTGCTCGACGTCGTCAAGGACCTGGCCCGCAGCGGCACCACGATGATCGTCGTCACCCACGAGATCGGCTTCGCCCGCGAGGTGGCCGACAGCGTCGTGTTCATGGACGACGGTCAGATCGTCGAACAGGGCCCGCCCGCCGAGGTCCTCGACGATCCGCAACACCCACGCACCCAGGCGTTCCTGTCCAAGGTGCTCTGAGTCTTACCCCCCGAATCCCCCTCTCGTAGAAAGCACGATCACCATGCGTCCCTTCCGTACCGCTGCCGCCGCCACCGTCCTCGCCAGCGCGCTCACCCTCACCGCGTGCAGTGCGTCGGGGACGAGCGCGGGGGGCGCCGGCCCGCAGTCCGTAACCGAGGCGAACGGTGTCAGCTTCAATCTGACGCCCGATCAGCATCGTTATACGGCACCCGAGGACCCGAGGATCGCGGCCGAGGTCCCGGCCGCGATCCGGAACAGAGGGACGCTCGACGTCGTCGACTCCGCCCAGGGAGCGGCGCCGCTCAGCTTCTTCGCCACCGACAACCGGACCGTCATCGGCGTCGAACCCGACCTCGCCTCCGCCGTCGCGGACGTCCTCGGGCTCAAGGTGCAGTTCCACCCGGTGGACTGGGCGCAGATCTTCGTCGGCCTGGACAGCGGCAAGTACGACGTCGGCTTCTCCAACATCACCGACACCGAACTGCGCAAGCAGAAGTACGACTTCGCCACCTACCGCAAGGACAACATCGCCTTCGAGGCCCGCAAGGGCACCACCTGGCGGATCAACGGTCCCAAGGACGTCGCCGGACGGACCATCGCGGTGAGCTCGGGCACGACGCAGGAGAAGATCCTGCTGGACTGGAGCCACCAGGACGCGGCGGCCGGCCTCAAGCCGGTCACGGTGAAGTACTACAGCACCGACTCCGACACCTACCTGGCCCTGCAGTCCGGCCGGATCGACGCCTACCTCGGTCCCAACCCGACCGCGCAGTACCACGCGGCGGTGTCGGGGCAGACCGAGATCGTCGGCGTCCTCTCGGGTGCGGGAGAGGCGTTGCAGGGCCTCATCGGCGCGACGACCAAGAAGAACAGCGGGCTGGTCAAGCCGCTGGCCGACGCGATCGACCAACTGATCGCGGACGGCACGTACGGCAAGATCCTGGCCCGCTGGGGCCTGACCAGCGAGGCTCTCCCGTCGTCCGGGATCAACCCGCCGGGGCTGCCGCTGAGCAACTCGTAACGGCCTGAGGGCGTACGGAAGGGGCGCGGTGCCAGGCACCGCGCCCCTTTCTTCGTACGCCGGCCGGGCTTCGTACTCCGGGACTTCAGGAGGCGACCCGCCGCCGCTCCGCGCCGCCCTGGCCCGGGAGGTCGAGCCCGAGGTGGTCGCGGAGCGTCGTGCCCTCGTACTCCGCGCGGTGCACCCCGCGCTCCTGCAGCAGCGGCACCACGGTGTCGGCGAACTCGTCCAGGCCGCCGGGGACCAGGTGCGGAACGAGGATGAAGCCGTCGCTCGCATCGGCCTGCACCAGCTCGTTGATCTGGTCGGCCACGGAGGCAGGTGAGCCGACGAAGCTCTGCCGTCCGGTGGTCTCGATGACGAACTCGCGGATCGACCACTGCCGCGCCGCCGCCCGCTCCCGCCACTCCTGCGCGGTGGCCACCGGATCGCGGAACATCCGGACGCTGGCCCGGCCCTGGGCGACCGTGTGCTCGCCGACCTTCGGGTCGATCTCGGGCAGCGGGCCGTCCGGGTCGTAACCGGACAGGTCGCGGTTCCATACCTGCTCCAGGAACCGCAGCGCGGTCTGTCCGCTGACCTGCTGGCGCCGGACCTCCCTGGCCCGCTCGCGCGCCTCCGCGTCCGTCGCGCCCAGCACGAACGTGGCAGCGGGGAGGATCAGCAACTCGTCGCGGGAGCGCCCGTAGCGGGCGAGTCGGCCCTTGACGTCCGCGTAGAAGGCGCGGCCCTCCTCCAGCGTGCCGTGGCGGCTGAAGATGGCGTCGGCGTCCGCCGCGGCGAACTCGCGGCCCTCCTCGGAGTCCCCGGCCTGGAAGACCACCGGCCGCCCCTGCGGGCTGCGCGGTACGTTGAACCGTCCGTGGATGTCGAAGTGCGCGTCGCGGTGCTCGAACGCGCCCGCGCGCGCGTCGTGCAGGAACCGCCCGGTCGCGGGGTCGGCAGCGACGGCGTCGGAGTCCCAGGAGTCGAAGAGCTCCTGCGCGGTGTGCAGGAAGGCGCGGGCCCGCGCGTAGCGGTCGGACTGGGCGAGGAATCCGCCGCGCCGGAAGTTCTCGCCGGTGAACGCGTCCCACGAGGTGACCACGTTCCAGGCGGCACGGCCGTCGGAGAGGTGGTCCAGGGTGGCGAACTGACGGGCCACCTCGTAGGGCTCGTTGAAGGTCGAGTTGATGGTGCCGGTCAGCCCGAGCCGCTCGGTGACGGCGGCGAGGGCGGCCAGCACGGTGAAGGTGTCGGGACGGCCGACCACGTCCAGGTCGTAGATCTTCCCGTGCTGCTCGCGCAGGCGCAGCCCCTCGGCGAGGAAGAGGAAGTCGAACCGGGCGCGCTCGGCGGTCTGGGCGAAGTGGACGAAGGACTCGAACGCGATCTGGCTGCCGGCGCCGGGGTCGCTCCACACGGTGGTGTTGTTGACGCCCGGGAAGTGCGCGGCGAGATGGACCTGCTTGAGTGGCTTGCTCATGGGGTGACGGTTCCTCACGTCTGTGGTGTCAAGGATCCTCGGTCGGTCGACTACGCGGAGCGAACCACTCACGACCCCGACAGGGCATAGCGGTTGGCGGGCCGGACCAGCCCGAACCGGGCGCGCAGCGAGCCGTCCTCGTAGGCGTGGCGGTACACCCCGCGACGCTGGAGCTCGGGCACCAGTCCGTCGACGATCGCCGGCAGGTCGTGGGCCAGGACGCCCGGGTGGAGACGGAAGCCGCTCAGCCCGGCGTGCTGCCAGGCGAGCAGCAGGTCGGCGAGGTCCGCTGGGGTCCCGGCGAAGACCTCGACCGCGCCGGGACCGCCGGGACCGCCGGGACTGCTGGGACTGCCGGGTCCCTCGGCGTCGACGCCGGGGACGCCGGCCGTCTCGTCCAGCCGTGCGAGGCGCTCGACGGCGGCGGCGTGCGAGTCGTCCAGAAAGACCGTCAGATCCGCCAGCACGTGCAGTGGTTCGCCACCCCGTCCGGCCTGCTGCTGCGCGTCCCGCACGCCTGCCACGGCAGTTGCCGCCTCCGCGTCGCTGCGCGGGGCGACGAAGGCGAGGTCGGCGGCGCGGCCCGCCAGTGTCCAGCCCTCCGGGCCGGGTGCGGGGACGGCGACCAGGGGCTGTCCCTGCGGAGGCCGTGGCGTGATCGACGGGCCGCGGACGCTGAAGTGCGGGCTCTCGAAGTCGATGTAGTGCAGCTTCTCGCGGTCCACGAAGCGGCCGGTGGCGGCGTCGCGGATCTCCGCGTCGTCCTCCCAGCTGTCCCAGAGGCGCCGCACCGCCTCGACGTAGTCGGCCGCCTCGTCCAGCAGCACGGAGTTCGGCGGGGAATCACTGAGGCTGCGTCGCCCGAAGTGGTCGGCGACGTCCGGGCGCGGCGACACGGTGACCTGGAGACCGGCGCGACCCGCGCTGATGTGGTCCAGCGTGGCGACGGCCTTGGAGAGGTGGAACGGTTCGGTGTGGGTGGCGACGGCGGTCGGCACCAGGCCGATCCGCCGGGTCAGCGGTGCGACGCGGGCGGCGAGCAGCCCGGCGTCGAGTCGCCCGCGTACCCGGTCCGTCCGGTCGTCGGGCCGGTCCGGCAGCGAGGACTGCAGACCCAGGCCGTCTTCGAAGGTCACCAGGTCGAGCAGACCGCGCTCGGCCTCGGCGACCTGGTCGGCCCAGTAGCGGGCGGTGAAGAGCTCGGTGGGGCGGGCGCCGGGCTCTCGCCAGGCGGCGGGGTGCGCGCCCGCGTCGGCGAGGGCTACGGCCAGATGCAGGCGCGGTCGCGGATGGGACTGTCCGGAGGTCACAGAACTGCCTTTCAGGAGGTGAGGCAAGGGAGATTGAGGGGACGTCAGGCGGCGCGCAACGCCGGACCGGAGGGGAGGGCGCCGATGAACTCGTCGACGGCGCGCCGCAACCGCTGCTCCGACTCGGGTTCCAGCAGCGTGCCGTGGGGCTGGGAGGTGTCGATCGACCGGTCCAGGAGGAAGCAACCGGCCACGACATGACGTGCCGTCAGCGCGGCCAGTACCGGTCGGAGCGCGTAGTCGATGCTGAGCACATGGGCGACGGTGCCGCCGGTCGCCAGCGGGAGAACGGTCTTGCCGGCCAGTCCGTCCTGCGGCAGCAGGTCGAGGAAGGCCTTCAACAGGCCGGTGTAGGCGGACTTGTAGACCGGTGTGGCCACCACGACCCCGTCGGCGCGCTCCACTTCGGCGAGGGCGCGGCGCAGTTCGGGATGGTCCGTCTCGCCCGCGAGCAGTGCGTCCGGCGGCAGGGAGCGCAGGTCGAGATGGTGGACGTCGAAGCCGGTCAGGGAGAGCTGTTGCGCCAGACGTTCACCGACGAGCGCGGTGCGGGAGGAGGCGGAGGGGCTGCCGGACAGGACGAGCAGAGCGGACATGGATGGTCTCCGGAGCAGGCCGGAGCCCGGCTGCGGACGGAGCGACGCTGCGACCGTCAGGGCAGGCGGACCCGGGGCGGGAAGGTCAGGGCAGAGCGCCGGGAAAGCGCTCCGTGTACGTCCTCAGGACGTCAGGACATGCCGACGTCAGGACGTGGAGACGTCAGAACGCGGAGGCGTCGGGACGTCGGACCGGGAGAGCGGAGGGGCGGAGCGGCAGTCCGGAAGAGCCGGGCGCGGCGGAATCAGCGGCCGGCGGCACAGATGGCACTGGCCTGTCGTCGCAGATCGACGTGCAGGCGTGCGGAGAGAACCTCGGACTGGCTCACGTCTGGAAGCCTCTCAGTCAGGAGCATTTCCGTCAATGACTCATATCTGGACGCCATACCGCGATGGGCACCGGACGAGCGGCGCCCACCGCGGGATGCGAGCGATCAGCCGTTCGGCAGGATGACCGCGCGGCCGGTGATCCTGCCTTCGTGCAGGCGCTCGTAGGCCAGCGGCGCCTCGTCCATGCCGTAGGTCTCCACATGGACGTCCACCGCGCCCGCGCGGGCCAGGTCGAGGACCTCGATCAGCTCGGAGCGCGACCCCCAGTACGGCGCGCGGACCGCCGCGTCGTAGGGGAGGACACCGAAGCCGACCGGCAGGGCGCCGCCGCCGATGCCGACGATGGTGACGTCGCCCTCGACGCCGACCATCGCCCCGGCGGTCTTGACCGTCGGGGGCGCGCCGACGAAGTCGAAGACCGCCTCCGCGCCGACGCCGCCGGTCAGCGCGCGCACCGCGTCGGCCGCGCGCTCGTCGCTGAGCACCGTCTCGTGCGCGCCGACCTGTCGGGCCAGGGCCAGCTTCTCGTCGCTCACGTCCAGCGCCACCACGTGCGCGGCCGTCATCGCCCGCAACAGCTGGATCGCCACGTGCCCGAGCCCGCCGGTGCCGATGACCACGGCCGTACTGCCGGGGACGAGTTTGGGCAGCGACTCCTTGATCGCGTGGTACGGCGTGAGACCGGCGTCCGTCAGCGGGACGGTCTTCACCGGATCCAGATCGCCCAGCGGGACCAGGTGACGGGCGCTGTCGACCAGCAGGTACTCGGCGATGGCCCCGGGCGCGCCCAGTCCCGGCGGCCGGATGCCGAGCTCGGCCGCGCGCAGGCAGTAGTTCTCCTTGCCCTCGGCGCACTTCACGCAGATGCCGCAGCCCCATGGACCGTAGACGGCCACGGAATCGCCGACCGACACGCCGCCGACGCCCTCGCCCAGCGCGGCGACGGTCCCCGTGCCCTCGTGGCCGAGCGTGAGCGGCAGCGGGAAGGGAAGCGCCTCGGCGGGCCAGCTCATCACGGCGATGTCGGAGTGGCACACCCCGGCTGCCGTCACCTGCAACAGCACCTGCCCCGGACCCGGTTCCGGATCCGGGACGGTCACGACCTCCGGTGCTGCGCCGATGCTGCGGTACTGGAGCGCTTTCATCCGGCCGCCTTCCTTGCGCGTCGACGGTGCGTCGTCTTCCACTACACACCTCCCCGCCGCGCTCCCGCATCCGCATCGCCAGGCTTCACTTCGGCAGGCGGGTGGCTCACGCCCAGGCGAAGCGGTAGGCGCGGTAGGTGTTCACCCCCGCCGGGAACTCGGCGTTGAAGAGCAGCTTGCCGCTCGGGCCGAACTCCGACACGTACGGCAGCGACCCCCAGCCGACGGTCAGATCCCCGTTGCGCAGCGTCTGCGCGTTCCCCTGCGACCAGGCGCTCAGCCCGGACGGCTGCGCCACCGAGCGGACGAGCGTGGCGGTGTGCGTGCGCAGGTCCAGCCGGACGGTGTCCACGCGGCTGTAGGGGAGCTCGGAGACCGCGCCGGTGCCGGTGTTGGCGACGCCCGCCGACTCGTTGTCGAAGAAGGTGTACAGCCCGTGCCCGAGCGGCTCCGGGTCGTGCTGCCATGCGAACAGCGTCCGGGCCGTGTTCAGGCGCTGGCCGTGGGCGGCGGTCAGGGTGAACGAGCTGTCCTTGCCGCCGAGCTGCCAGCGGACCACGCCGGAGGTGCGGGAGACGTCGTACGTGGTCCAGGTGTTGCGTGCGTCGACGAGCAGGCTGCCGTCGGTGTCCTCCTTGACCGCGTTGACGTGGAACCAGTCCCAGGGCGTGGCGGCCGAGGCGGGCAGCGGCTGCTCGCTCTGCGCGTAGGGGACGTGGTCGGCGGCGTCCCACTGGAAGAGGACCTTGCCGGAGCGGATGTCGATCTCCTGGACCACCCCGTCGAGCACCTTCTGGTCCGCCGGGCCGCCGATCGCGCGCAGGTCGGCGGTGGCTTCCTTGTAGGCGAGGATCAGCGCGGTGCCGCGCGGGGTGATCTGGAACTCGTGTCCGTCGGTGGAGTAGCCGTTACCGGCCCGGACCTCGGCGACCTTCTGGTAGCGGTCGTTGTAGACGTAGTCGACGCCCTGGGTGAGCCCGCCGAGCCCGGTGCCCTGCCACCAGGTGAGCACCGGGCGCCCCTGGTAGGTCTGCTTGCGGAAGTCCGCCGCCTCCTGGCCGGTCGGCACGGTGTGGGACCAGACGACCTTGCGGCCGTCGGGGCTGAGGATCTCCACGCCGCTCGCGTAGGCGGAGTTGGCGGACGAGGGCGCGACGAAGAGATCTCCGCCTCCCGTACCGGGCTTGTCGGTCAGCACCTTGAGGGGAGGGAGGGGCAGCGCGTGTCCGGCTGCGCCGGTGGAGGCGGAGGCGGAGGCGGGCAGGAGGGCGGCGACGACTGCTGCGACGGCGGCAGTCAGGATGCTTGCATTCCGACGGTTCTTGGGCATGGGAAACCTCGTCCTGTGGGCAGGCAGACATGAATGGACGCCGCACAGCGCGGGGGCGGCACAAGGCCCCTGCGGTGCGGATGAAGTGATCAGGAGTCAGAGTCGGCGCGGCCGGCGCTCAACCGGCGACCTGAGGTCGCGTGCGGTGCTCAGCAGGCGCGACAGGCAGCGGAACAGACCCGCAGGAGGTCGATGTGACCCCGCGTGGTCAAGGCGATTCGTCGCTGCTGCATGGCCGGAAGCTAGCACGCGGAGGAGACGCCGGGCCAACTTCCGTCCGGATCTTGAGAGCAGTGTTGCAGACACGTTTCGGCGTGTTCCACCGACCTTTCCACCGACCTTTCCACCGACCTTCCGCCGACCTTTCGGCCGATCTTTCAGGCGGGCGGCTGCGGGCGCACGAGGGTCGCCCCGCATACTGTTCGGGTGGACGAGAACACGCTGGTCCAGGGACGGTACCGACTGCTGCGGCGGATCGGCCGAGGGGGAATGGGGGAGGTCTGGAAGGCGGAGGACGAGTTCCTCGGGCGGCAGGTCGCCGTGAAGTGCCTGATGCCCGAGACGGCCGGACGGCGCGGGGGAGCGTCGGACGAGCTGGTCAAGGAGCGTTTCCGGCGCGAGGCGCGCCTGGCGGCGCAGTTGCAGCACCCCGGGATCACCGTGGTGCACGATTCCGGCGAGTGGTCCGGCATCCTCTTCCTCGTCATGGAGTTGCTCCACGGCGAGGACCTCGGCGCGCTGTTGAACGCCGCCCGGGGACGCCGGCTGCGGCCCGTCGAGGCGATCGGGATCGGCCGTCAGATAGCCACCGCGCTCGCCTACACCCACGAACGCGGTGTGATCCACCGCGACCTCAAACCCGCCAACCTGATCCGCACGGTCGACGGCACCGTCAAGATCTGTGACTTCGGCATCGCCCGGCTCGGTACCGACCTGGGCTTCACCGCTCGCATGGGCGGCAGCTCCTTCGCCATCGGCACGCCGTTCTACATGTCGCCCGAGCAGATCGAGGGCACCGCCGTCGACGAGCGCAGCGACCTCTACTCGTTCGGCTGCCTGCTGTACGAACTGCTGCTCGGTCACCCGCCGTTCCACACGGGTGATCCGCTGGTCATCCTGCTGGACCACCGCGACAGCCCGGTGCCGCCGCCGCGCGCGGAGCGGCCGGAGATCCCCGACGCGCTGGAGCGCCTGGTCCTCGACCTGCTCGCTAAGGACCCCGCGGACCGTCCCGCCGACGCCCACGCGGTGTTGGCCCGCCTGGACGCGGCGGCCGAGGCCGCACCGGGAGCGCGCGGCGCGCTCCCCGACTGGGCGCGGGGGATCGGCCCGGTCCCGGTCTCGCTGGTCCGCGTCGTGCCCGAGCCCCCGGCGGTGGCCGCGTTGACGCGGCGCTGGCGGCGCTGACCACGTCCTGGCGAGGGTGCTGCTGCTGCCGAACAAATCCGACGCGGATCCGACGCGGATCCGGCGCCGATCTGACGCCGATCTGACGCAGCGTCAGAAAATCTCTTCCGCTCTCCGACGCCGTGCGCCATGCTGCCTCCACCAGGGTGACGCCGGATGCGATGGAGAGCCGCCGATGAGGACCCGACTCAGCGAACAACTCGGCATCGAGCACGCCGTGTTCGGCTTCACGCCGTTCCCCGCCGTGGCCGCCGCGATCACGCGGGCCGGTGGTCTCGGCGTGCTCGGTGCGGTCCGGTACGGCGAGGCCGAGACGCTGGCCAAGGACCTCGACTGGATGGACGCCCAGTGCGGCGGTCTGCCCTACGGCGTCGACGTGGTGATGCCCGCCAAGAAGGTCGAGGGCGTCACCGTCGAGCAGGTCGAGGCGATGATCCCGGAGGGCCACCGCGCCTTCGTCCGCGAGCAGTTGGCACGGCACGGCGTTCCGGAGCTGCCGGCGGGGCAGCGCGGCGGATGGCGGATCACCGGGTGGATGGAGGAGGTCGCGCGTTCGCACGTCGACGTCGCGCTGGGGCACCCGATCAAGCTGCTCGCCAGCGCGCTCGGTTCGCCGCCCCCGGACGTGATCCAACGCGCCCACGACGCGGGCGTGTTGGTCGCCGCACTGGCCGGGAGCGCCCGGCACGCACAGCGGCATGCCGCAGCCGGGATCGACATCGTCGTCGCCCAGGGGCACGAGGCGGGCGGGCACACCGGCGAGATCGGCACCATGGTGCTGGTCCCCGAAGTCGCCGCCGCCGTCGACCCGTTGCCGGTGCTGGCTGCCGGAGGCATCGGCACCGGCGCGCAGACCGCCGCCGGTCTGGCGCTCGGCGCGCAGGGCGTCTGGCTCGGCTCGGTCTGGCTGACGGTCGCCGAGTCGGAGCTGACCTCGCCGGTGCTGCGGCAGAAGCTGCTCGCGGCGGGCAGCGGCGACACCGTCCGCTCCCGCTCGCTGACCGGCAAGCCCGCGCGCCAGCTGCGCACGCAGTGGACGGAGGCCTGGGACGGGACGGAGAGCCCCGGCACCCTGCCGATGCCGCTCCAGGGCCTGCTGGTCGCCGACGCGTTGAGCCGGATCCAGACGTACGAGACGCCCGAGCTGATCGGCACGCCGGTGGGCCAGATCGTCGGCCAGATGAACGAGGTACGGCCGGTCGTGGCCGTCATGGACGAGCTGACGCGCGGCTTCGAGCAGGCCGTCGCCCGGCTGAACCGCATCGCGGACCGAAACGTGGACCGCATCGCGGACCGGAACGTGGGCCGGAACGTGGAGAGCACCGCCGAGGAGGGTGACCAGGGATGACCGACGCCAACGCCAACGCCAACGCCAACGCGAACGCGAACGCGAACGGCTTCTGGGCACAGGCCGCAGCCGACCCCGAGCGGGTCGTGATGCACGCGCCCGACGGCACCGCCTGGACCGCCGGACGCCTGCTGGCCGCCGCCAACCGGCTGGTCCACGGCCTGCGCGAGGCGGGCCTGGGCGTCGGCGACGCCTTCGCCGTCGTGCTGCCCAACGGCGTCGAGCTCTTCACCGCCTACCTGGCCGCCTCGCAGGCCGGCTTCTACCTGGTCCCGGTCAACCACCATCTGGTCGGGCCGGAGATCGCCTGGATCGTCTCCGACAGCGGCGCCAAGGTGCTGGTCGCGCACGAGCGCTTCGCCGAGGCGGCGACCGGCGCGGCCGACGAGGCGGGCCTGCCGAAGGAGCGTCGCTACGCCGTCGGCGACCTGCCCGGATTCCGCCCGTACGACGACCTGTTGGACGGCCACAGCGCAACGACCCCGAGCGAGCGCACCACCGGCTGGGTGATGAACTACACCTCCGGCACCACCGGCCGCCCGCGCGGCATCCGCCGTCCGCTGATCGGCAGGCCGCCGGAGCAGACGCCGCTCGGTGGGTTCCTCGGCATCTTCGGCATCCGGCCCGGCGATGGCAACGTGCACCTGGTCTGCTCGCCGCTGTACCACACCGCCGTGCTCCAGTTCGCCGCCGCGTCCCTGCATCTGGGCCACGAGGTGGTGCTGATGGACCGTTGGACACCGGAGGACATGCTGCGGCTGATCGACCGTCACCGGGTCACCCACACGCACATGGTGCCGACCCAGTTCCACCGCCTGCTCGCACTCCCGGAGGCCACGCGGGCGCGCTACGACGTCTCCTCGATGCGCCACGCCATCCACGGCGCCGCGCCCTGCCCGGACCATGTGAAGCGGTCGATGATCGAGTGGTGGGGCGAGTGTGTCGAGGAGTACTACGCCGCCAGCGAGGGCGGCGGCACCTACGCCACCGCCACCGAGTGGCTGGCTCGCCCGGGCACGGTCGGCAAGGCGTGGCCGATCAGCGAGATCGCCGTCCTCGACGACGAGGGCAAGCCGGTGCCGTCCGGTGAACTGGGCACCGTCTACCTGAAGATGAACACCGGCGGGTTCACGTACCACAAGGACGAGGCGAAGACACAGGCCAACCGGGTCGGTGACTCCTTCACCGTGGGCGACCTGGGGATGCTGGACGCCGACGGCTACCTCTTCCTGCGCGACCGCAAGATCGACATGATCATCTCCGGCGGCGTCAACATCTATCCGGCCGAGATCGAGTCCGCCCTGCTCCAACACCCCGCCGTCGCCGACGCGGCGGCCTTCGGCATCCCGCACGACGACTGGGGCGAGGAGGTCAAGGCCGTCGTCGAACCCGCCGTCGGCCACGAGCCCGGCGAGCAACTGGCGCAGGACATCCTGGCCCACTGCGAGCGGGTGTTGGCGAAGTACAAGCGCCCCCGCTCCGTCGACTTCGTCGCCGAACTTCCCCGCGACCCCAACGGCAAGCTCTACAAGCGCCGCCTGCGCGACCCCTACTGGGAGGGCCGCACCCGTCAGGTCTGACCGGCGCTCCGCGACCGGACGAAGCGGCTCATCCCCCTCGTCTACTGATCCACTCCACGGGACGCGCGATCTGCGGCAGACTGGGCCGCCATGGGGGACTGGTTCGAGCAGCGCGAGGCGGGCGACGGCGTCGTCCGGATCAGCGAACCGCACGTGGACCCGTTGGTCCGGGCGAATCTGTGGTGGCTGCGCGGCACCGACCGCGATGTCGTCGTCGACGCGGGGTTGGGCGTGGTGCCGCTGCGTCAGGAGCTGCCGGAGCTCTTCGCGCGCGACCCGCTGGTGGTTCTGACCCACGCGCATCTGGACCACGTCGGCGGCGCGCACGAGTTCCGCGAGCGTGCCGCCCATCCCACTGCGGCCCGGAGTCTCGCGGAAGGTGTCCCCGCCAGCCTGTTCGGCGCGGAGCTCCGCGAGAAGCTCGGCATCGACGACGCCGGGGAGCCCGTTCCCGAGCTGCTGCTCGACGCGCTGCCGCACCCGGGTTACGACCCGCGCGGCTATCGAGTCGAACCGGTCCGGCTGACGCGTGAACTCCGGGCGGGTGACCGCGTGGACCTGGGCGGACGGACGCTGACGGCCCTTCACCTGCCGGGCCACACCGCCGACAGCATCGGCCTGCTGGAGGAGCGCACCGGGGTGTTGTACTCCGGCGACGCGGTCTACGACGGATATTTGATCGACGACCTCCCCGACTCGGACGTGCCCGCCTACCGGCGCAGCATGGAGCTGCTCGCCGAGCTGGACGTGGCGCTCGTCCACCCGGGCCACGGGCGCAGCTTCGACGGGACGCGCCTGCGTGAACTCGCAGCCGGCTACCTGCGCCGGACGTCCGGGGAGAGGTAGCGCCTGTTCCGCGGCTCAGGCCGGGGGCAGCTTGGCGGGCGGGAGCAGGGTGAGCAGGCGGTGGGGGCGTGCGGTCAGCGCTCGGGAGACCGCGTCCTCGCGCGCGTGTGGCCTTGCCCCCGGTCCGCGGCGCACCTCGATGTCCTCGGGCGGGACCGGGACGCCGCAGGACGGGCAGCCGGAGAGCGGGTCCAGTACGGTGCCGCAGGTCGCGTGGCTGAAGACCATCCGGGACCCGTCGGGCGAGGAGTGCCGTTCCCCCCACATGGCCAACGAGTAGACCGGCAGCCACAGTTCGCGTCCGGAGTCGGTGAGCAGATAGCGGTAGCGAACGGGGGACTGCTGGTACGGCTCCTTGCGCAGCACGCCCGCTGCCACCAGGGACTGGAGCCGTGCGGTGAGCACGGCGCGCGGGATGTCGAGGTGGGCGAGGAAGTCGTTGAAGCGCTGCACGCCGTAGAAGGCGTCGCGGAGGATCAGCATGCTCCAGCGCTCGCCGACCACCTCCAGGGCGCGGGCCAGCGAGCAGTCCTGCAGTTCGTAGTCGATACCGAGCGCCATGGGCTCCAGGATAGCTGAAGGTTCATTCATCGAACCTAGGTGGTAGATTGCCGTCCGTAGGTTCATTCACCAGACCTTCTTGCCGGGGAGTGTCATGCCGTCCGACCAGCCCTCCGCCGCGCCGCCGCATCGGCCCGGATCCACGCTGCTGACCGCCTGCTTCGGCACCCTCCTGGTGCTGATCGACTACACCGCGCCGCTGACCACGCTCGGTCCCACCGCCTCCGCCCTGCGCCTCGGCACCACGGCCCAGACCTGGGTGCTGACCGGCACGCTCGTCGGCCTCGCCGCGCTCCTGCTGACCGCGGGCAGCCTGGCCGACGACTTCGGTCGCAAGCGCGTCTTCGGCGCGGGAGCGCTGCTCCTGCTGCTCTCCACCGGCCTGTCGGCGCTCGCGTCGGGCCCGGCGGTCTTCCTCGCCGGACGACTGCTCCAGGGCTGTGCGGCGGCGGCGATCCTCGCCCCGAGCCTCGGGCTGATCGGCCACGCCTACCCCGCCGGTCCCGCACGGGTGAAGGCGCTGGGTCACTGGGGCGCGTCGGTCGGACTCGGCATCGCCGTCGGTCCGGTCTACGCGGCGCTGGTCGAGCGGTCCGCCGGGTGGCGCAGTGTCTACTGGGTGCTTGCTGCCCTTGCCGCGCTGCTGCTCCTGCTCAGCGCGTTCGGGCTGACCGAGTCGCGTAACCAGCGCGGGCGCAGGCTCGACCTGCTCGGCGTGCTCGCACTGGCCGGCGGAACCTCCTGCCTGATCGCCGGACTGGCCGAGGGCCGCAGTGGCTGGGGCCGACCGGAGGTGGTCCTGCTGCTGGTCCTCGGCGTCCTGCTGCTGGCTGTGTTCGTCCTGGTCGAGTCGCGGGTCCGGGAGCCGATGCTCGACCTGGCCCTGTTCCGCAGCCCGGGTTTCGTCGCGGCCGGAAGCGGCGCGTTCTTCACCGGACTCTCCATCGTTGGCTTGTTCAGCTACCTGCCGATCGTGCTGCAGAAGGCGCTGGGCGAGACGCCGGCGACCGCGGCCTGGGTGCTGGCGATCTGGTCCGGGCTCTCCGTGGTCTCCGCGCTCCAGGCCCGCCGCCTGGCCACCAGGGTCGCGGCCACCACCCAGCTCGCTGGCGCGCTGCTACTCTGCGGGATCGGCGAGGCCGCGCTGTACGGGCTGCACGCGCACGGGTCGTGGACCCACTTGGTGCCCGGTCTGGTCGTCGCGGGCGTCGGCAGCGGGGTGCTGAACGCCGGGCTGGCCCGACTCGCCGTCAGCAGCGTGCCCGCCGACCGCGCCGCGATGGGGTCGGGCGCCAACAACACGGCCCGGTACCTCGGTTCGGCACTGGGCGTGGCGGTGATGATCACCGTCGTAAGCCAGAGCCGGTCGGCGCGCGGGCCCGCGGTGGCCACGGCGACGGGCGCGAACCACGCGGTGCTGGTCGCAGCCCTGCTCTGCCTGGCCGGCGCGGCGATCGCGCTGTGGGCCCGGATCGCAGAGTCGCGCACGGCACGGCCGTCGAGCGCCGAACCGCCGGTGCCGGTGCCGGTCGCCGGTTCCGGCGTGAACGCCGCCCCGGTGGCGGGCGGGACGACCGACGAGTCGCGGGCCACCACCCGTGCTTGGATGGCCGGATGAGTTTCCGGATGAGCCATCAGGTGGACTGGGGCGAGGAGCACCGCACATCCGAACACGCCACGGAACGCTCGTTCGTGATCCGTCGCGGTTCCTCGCCCGTCCCCGGCACGGTGTGGACGCCGGTCGGGCACTCGGGACCGGTGCCGCTGGTCCTGCTGGGACACGGCGGCAGCGGGCACCGGCGCAGCGAGCGCATCCTGACGACGGCGGAGCGGGTCACCCGGTCCGGGCACGCGGCGGTCGCCATCGACGGCCCGCACCACGGCGACCGCGTCCCCTCACCCCTCGTAGCCGCCGAGTACCAGGCGCTGATCGCCGCCGAGGGCGTCGAACGCGTGCTGGACCGGATGGCCGACGACTGGGTCGCGGCCCGCGACCTGCTGGTGCGCACGGGACTGGCCGATCCGGGACGACAGGCGTACGTCGGGCTGTCCATGGCCACCCGGTTCGGTCTGGCCGCCGCAGTCGGACTCGGCGGGTCCCTGAAGTGCGCCGTCTTCGGGAAGTTCGGCGTCCAGGCCTCGCCCGACCTCGACCCGGGACTCCAGGCCCCGGACCGCGCGTTGCAGGACGCCGCCCGCATCACCGCGCCCGTCCTGTTCCATCTCCAGCGGGACGACGGACTCTTCCCGCGCCAGGGCCAGCTCGACCTGTTCGACGCCTTCGCGAGCCCGGACAAGGAGCTCCACGCCTTCCCCGGCGCCCACGGCCACACCCCGCCGCACGCACCGGACCTCCGGCACGCCTTCCTCGACCGGCACCTTGGGTGCCGTTGAGCTCACCCTGAACCACCCTGAACCACCCTGAACCTGCGTGAACTCAGTCACCTGACCTCACGCGGATGCGGCACGAGTTGGGCGGCCAGTGCCACCGCCTCCATCGCCGCGGTCTCGCGCGGCGTCCGGCCTCGGGCGCCCAGGCCGAAGAAGCCGCCTTCGTTGTTGGCGTCGGCGACCGCTCCCGCGATCTCCGTCAGGAAGCTGAGGAAGCCTGCCAGTTCGTCGACCGCCCGACGGGTGAGGAGCATGCAGGCCGCATGGATGGCGTCCAGCGCCGTCTTCTCGTAGTCGGCGTAACGGATTCCCGCCCGCAGTCCGGTGTCGAAGGTCGAGGTCGCGGCCAACTCGCGGATCAGGCGCTGGGGATGGGTCAGTCCGGCCTCGCGCAGCAGCTGGACCATGGCGAAGATCTCCTCCGCGTCGATCTCGCCCTCGGCGAGGGCGACCAGGACTCCCGAGGCCATCAGGGCCTGGTGCAGCGTCGCCCACTCCTCTGTCGTGAAGTCGATCTCACCCACCCCGTCCGCTTCGGGACCGGTGCGCAGCACCTGGAAGCCGATGTCGGCCAGCACGGTGGGCAGATACCGCACGGCGTCGACGGCCTGTGCGCGTGCGGGCTCGGACAGTTCGCCCCAGGACGCCAACTCGCCCTGGCGGGCGCCGTCCTGGCTCGCCTCCTCGCTCAGCCGGTACTCGTGCTCCAGCCGGGCCAGCACCTCCGCCTCGTGGTCGTCGAAGGCGGTGATCGGCTCGGGGCCGTGGACGGTGTGGGCGGCGGGGAACGTCAGGCAGCCGATCGCGGCCAGGCTCTCGCCGACGCGGCGCGCGTGCTCCCGACCGGCCTCGCGCGAGTCGTCCGGCAGCGCGTGCCAGGGCGGCAGCCCGGCCCCGCGGGAGGGCGGTTGAGCCGTGGCGTCGCTGGTGGCCTGCATCCGGCTCTGGTGCAGGGCCTGTGCCAGGTGTTCGGCGACCTGGGCCGAGGTGTAGTCGGCGAGACTGTCGATCACGCGGTCCTGCGCGGCCAGACGCGCCTTCATCCGGCGGCACTCGTGCAGGATCGCCTCGGCGTCGAGGAAGGTCTGCTCGGAGCGCCGGTCGCCGGAGAGGCTGAGCACCTTCTGCCCGACCATGATCACGATCATGAAGACCAGCTGCGCGAAGGTGGACAGGAAGGACATGAACGCGAACGGGTAGGGGTCGAAGGTCTGCAGTCCCAGCTCGGCCGCCCCGATCCAGACGACCTGCGTGCCTGCGGCGATGTAGAACGCCCCCATGCTGCCCAGCCGCCCGGTCAACCAGGCGGCGATCCTGCCGTTGACGCCGACGGCGTGGTCCACGGCCTGCGGCGGCGGTTGGACCCGGTGGCCCCGGATCCACGGGTGCGGGCTGGACTCCAGCAGGCTGGCGCCGCGTCCGAGCGCGCGGTCGTGCCGGTCGAGATGCGCCTGCAGGTCCGCGACCTGCGCGAAGATCGCCTCCGCGTTGCTGTAGGTCTGTACGGCCCGCCGGTCGGCGGCCTTCCCGAGCACCCGCTGGCCGACCAGGATCACCGCGCAGAGCACCAGCTGCACGACGTTGTTGAGGAAGAGCAGGAACCCGAACGGGTAGGGGTCGATCCGGTGCAGCGGGCCCAAGGTGGCCAGAATCATCCAGATGCCGCAGAAGACCAGGGTGAAGTAGAGCGCGGGCATGGACCCCACGCCCTGGGTCAGCGCCGCGGCGATCGCGCCGTTGACGCCCACCCGCTCGTCGGCAATCGTGACGGGCTGCGCGGGCAGTCCGGTTTCCGTATCGCCGACATCACTCACACGCGCTCCCCAGGTTGGTCCGGAGGGGGCATGTGACCACTCGTCATCTCCGGTGCGCAAGTTGGCCCGTGTGATCCAGCCGCACCCGCACCCGCACGACGTGGCGCGGCGTGCGTTCGAGGGTCGGCCGGGGATGCGGCGCGCCGACGCGGAGAGGCAACCGCCGCGTCGGCGCGCGCGGCGGTTGCCTCATCGGTCCAGGTCCGTGCCCTCCCCTCGTAGGGCACGGGCCGTTGGCAGGTGCGGGCGGGCAGCGCCCCAGGTGTCCCTGTCCGTGACGGTTCACCGCCGCCGTGAGTGATCTTTCGCGATGCGACCGGGATGTGCCAGGTGTCCGGTGCGCCCTACCGGCCGTCTCACCCCGGCCCAGGCCTCTGACCAGCACTTTGAGACGCGTCTCCGCCCGAAGTGGTGACGCCGGGCAGGGGCGGGGGTTGTGGCCGCAGCGGTAGGACTAGGGCTAAAGTCCGAGTAGATTGAAGATTAGACTTTATCTAAACTGGACGCGTTCGACAGAAGGGATCGAAGCCATGGGCACCACGAGCATCTCCCCCCAGCTCCACAGCCCCGCCGACCAGCGCGCGGCGCGTGCCCGCTTCCGGGCGGCCCTGGACGCCGAGCGGCAGAGCGCCGTGCTCTACCGCGCGCTCGCGGACGGTGCGGAGGGCGAGCGGCGGCAGATCCTGCTGGAGCTCGCCGCCATCGAGGACCGGCACGCCGCGCACTGGGAGCACAAGCTGACCGAACTCGGCGAGTCCGTGCCGCAGCCGGGCCGCGTCGGGCCCCGGGTCCGGGTGCTGTCCTGGCTGGCGCGTCGGTACTCGGTCGATCTGGCCCTGCCCTTCGTGGAGCGCGCGGAGCGGGCGGACTCGGGCCTCTATCTGGGCGATCCCGACGCCGCCCCCGGCATGGCCGCCGACGAGCGCTCCCACGCCCGCGTGCTGACGCGGCTGCGTGAGGACGGCGCCGCGTCCGCGGGTCCACAGGGGGAGGCGGGCGGTCGCGGCATCCTGCGCCGCGAACGCTGGCACCGCAGCGACCGGTCCGGCGCGCTGCGCGCGGGGGTCTTCGGGGTCAACGACGGACTGGTCTCCAACGGCTCGCTGGTGCTGGGCTTCGCCGGCTCCGGCGCCGCGCCGGCGACCGTCCTCTTCGCCGGCGTCGCCGGTCTGCTCGCCGGAGCCTTCTCGATGGCGGCGGGGGAGTACATCTCCATGCGCAGCCAGCGCGAGTCCTACGAGCGTGAACTCTCCCTGGAGGCGGCCGAACTGCAGGAGGATCCCGAGGCGGAGGCTGAGGAGCTGGCCCTGATCTACCGGGCCAAGGGCCTGAGCGCGGAGGAGGCCCAGCAGGTCGCCGCCACCATCATGAAGAACCCCGACAGCGCCCTGGAGACCATGGCCCGAGAGGAACTCGGTCTCGATCCCGACGAGTTGGGCTCGCCGTGGGCCGCCGCTCTGTCCAGCCTGCTCGCTTTCGCCCTCGGTGCGGTAGTCGTCATCCTCCCGTACCTCTTCGGGGGCGGCGGCGCTGCCCTGGCCACGGCCGTGGGCCTGACCGGGCTGGCGCTGTTCACGGTCGGCGGCGCGCTCGGCCTGGTCAACGGCCGACCGGTGCTGCGCTCCGGCTTTCGGCAACTCCTGGTCGGCGGCGGTGCGGCGCTGCTCGTCTTCGTCTTCGGCCACGTCATCGGTGCGGGCGGGCTGCACTGACATCGGCGAGGTGCTGCCCCGCGCCCTGGTCGAGGACTGTTGCGCCGCGGTGCTGCGCTACGGCGACCGACCCGCCGCCAGGCGAGGGTCGGGGAGTGACCAGTTCCGGGCCTCGTCGTTGCCAGTGCATGAAGAAGGTCATCGCGCTCGCCGTACTCACCACCGCAGGACTCGCCCTCGCCGCTCCCGCGCACGCCGACGACGGCGCGAACTCGCCCCAGTCCAACGGCTTCAAGGCCGCCGTCACCTGCCTGCCGGACCTCGTCCTCTCGCCCGTCACGGGCCCCACCGCCGCAGGCCACTGCGTGCGGCAGCAGATCTTCGGCCACGACGGCTGACGCCGCACCGACCCGAGGGGTGCGCGCCGCAAGGAACGTCGCTGGCGGCGATGCGGACGCTAGAGTCGTCCGCATGCGCTACATCATCGTCGGGGCGGGCGCCGTCGGCGGCGCTGTCGGTGGGCGGTTGGCCCAGAGCGGGCGCGAGGTCGCCCTGGTCGCGCGCGGCGCGCATCTGGACGCGCTGCGCACCTGGGGGCTGCGGTTGGTGACGCCGCAGGGCGAGGAACGGTTGCGTATCCCCGCCTATGCGCACCACGAGGACATGGGCCCGCTCGGCGCGGACGACGTGCTGGTGCTCGCGGTCAAGTCGCAGGACAGCGAGGGGCTGTTGCGACAGTGGTCGGCCGCGCCCGTCAGGGGTGGCGGCACGGCGGGCGAGGTACTGCCGATCGTCTGCGCGCAGAACGGCGTCGCCAACGAGCGGGCAGCGCTGCGGCACTTCCGCACCGTGGTGGGCATGACCGTCTGGCTGCCCGCGACCCATCTGGAGCCGGGCACCGTGGTGGCGCACTGTTCCCCGCTCACCGGGATCCTGACGCTCGGTCACTACCCTGCCCGGCAGACGGACGCCCCGAGCCCGCTGCTGCAGGACCTCTCCGCCGACCTGGAGGAGTCGTACTTCGCGGCCCCGGTGGTGCCGGACGTGATGCGGTGGAAGTACGGCAAACTGCTCAACAACCTTGCCAATGCGCTGGAGGCGCTGCTCGGCCGTTCCGCGCTGGAGGTCGGAGCCGAGGACCTGCTGGCGCAGGTCAGGGCCGAGGGCGTGGCCGCGCTCGATGCGGCCGGGATCGCCTACAGTTCCGAGAAGGAACGCGCCGTGGTGCAGGGCGAGCGGATGCGGGTCACGGACATCCCCGACGTCGACCGGGCCGGCGGATCGACCTGGCAGAGCCTGACCCGCGGCGGCAGCGTCGAGGCGGACTACCTCAACGGTGAGATCGCCCTGTTGGGGCGGACGCACGGTGTGCCGACCCCGCTCAACGACCTGCTGCGCCACGAGGTGACCCGGCTGGCCCTGGAGGGTCTCCCGCCCGGGAGCGTCACTGCGGACGAACTCCGCGTGCTGCTCGGTGGCACACGCCCCGCCTGATCATGGGTCAGTCCGCGACGCGGTAGGAGGTGCCGTCGGCGGAGCGGGTCAGGAAGCCGTTCTCGACCAGGTAGCGGCGCAGCGCCGCACAGTCGTCCCAGTACTGCTTCAGCGCGATGTTGACCTCGGGCTCGGTGTAGCGGACGCCCGGCTCGAAGATCCGCCCCGTGAGGTGGGCCAGCAGTGCGAGTCGTCGTGCCGGTCGGACCGGAATCTCGGTCAGCCGCCCGTCTCGGAAGAACTGCGCCACATCCGCGCCGGGTGTGCCGGTCGCGTCCTGGTGCTTGGCCGGGCCGCGCAGAGCCGTAGCGAACGTCTCTGCGTCGGCGACCAGCCGGCCGTCCTCCGACCGCAACCGGAGCAGGCCCGCCGACTGCAACCGGGCGGCGTGACGCCCGAGCTCTGCGGGAGCCACGCCCTCGGCTCCGGCCAGGACGGCGGTGGCATAGGCGTGCAGCCGGTCCCGGTCGGCGAGGGCGGAGGCGAGCGGTGCGAGCAGCGACAGATCAGGCATGCCCGGGAGGCTATTCCTCGCCCGCGCGGCGGGGCGACCGAATTGTTGGCGTTCGCCGTTCGCGGTTCGCCGTTCGGGTCCGTGATGGGGCTCACCCTCCGCGTCGGTGTGGGAAGGCACCGCCTGGTGCATGATCAGCACCAGTGTGAACGCAGAGCGGAGGATGCACGTGAGCGAGGTATCGGGCGAGGTCACGAGCGGTGCGACAGACCGGTCTGAGCCGAACCGGTCTGAGTCGGACCGGTCGCAGGCCGGCGCGGCTGCGGAGGGCCAGCCTTCGGGCGGTGCCTTCGTCGCCGAGACCGTGCCGGACGCCGCCTCCGGCGTGGAGCGCACCGCCGCCTTGTTCGAGCGGCAAGCCGTCGGCTGCGAGGAACTCGGCTCACCGTTCTACGCTGGGCTGCTGCGCCGGGCCGCCGAGGACATCCGCGCCGGTGGCCCGTGCGCCGATGCGGTCGCCGGGTACGAGCAGGCGCCCGGACCGGACGCCATCGCCCTGCGCGTCCTGGGCGGCGTCCACGCGCTCGTCCTCACCGGTCGGGCGCCCCGCCTCGCGCCGTACTACCCGAGCGCCGGCGGCACCGCCGACCCCTCCCGAGCGGACGCGTGCTGGCGGGAGTTCCGCCAGGTCGTCGCCGACGAGCTGCCGTGGATCCGCGACTGGATGAGCCGGCCACCGCAGACCAACGAGGTGGGTCGCGCCAACCTGTTGATCGCCGGTCTGCTGCGTGCCGCCGTGGAGTACCCGCTGCCGATCCGCCTCATCGAACTCGGCTCCAGCGCCGGGCTGAACCTCCGTCCCGAGCTCTTCCGCTACACCGCTCCCGGGTACGCGTGGGGCAACCCGGACTCGCCGGTCCACCTGGATGACGCCTGGCAGGGCGCAGTGCCGACCTGGCTGGCCGAGGCGGCCGAGTCGCGGCCCATCCTTGACGTGGTCGAGCGCCACGGCTGTGACCTGACCCCCATCGACCCACTCACCGAGACCGGGGCCTTGGCCCTACGCGCCTACGTCTGGCCCGACCAGCCCGCCCGCTCCGCTCGACTGCACGGCGCGTTGGAGCTGGCCGCCCGGTACCCGGCCCAGGTGCAGCGGCTGGGAGCAGCGGAGTTCCTGAAGCGCGCGCAGGTCCAGGACGGGACGTTGACGGTGGTCTGGCACTCGATCATGAAGCAGTACGTCCCGGCGCCGGAATGGGCCGAGGTCAACGACCAACTGGCCCGGCTCGCCGACGAGAGCAGCCCGGACGCGCCGTTCGCCCACGTCTCCTTCGAGCCCGAGCGGGTCGGCAGCAGCTTCCCCTTCCGCGCGTCGGTGCGCATCGGCAGGCGGGATCGGATCCTGCTGGCCGAGGCCTACCCGCACGGGCTGCCCGCTTGGGCAATGTGAGCGATGCAGGCGATGTGGCCGCCCGTCAGCGGGAGTTGGCCTCGCCGCTTGGCCGACGTATCCGGTCGACGAAGCCGATCATCTCGTCGGCCGTGGGCCAGCGGGCGGCGTTCAGCCGCTTCGGCCCCTGGCCGGCGGGGCCTCGGGCGCCGGTGGCAGTGGCGGCCTGCCCCGTGGTCGCGTCTGCCTCCGCCTGTCCGGGGCGGTCCCAGTGACGGAGCGCGTCGGCCTCCTGCGTGCACTCGTCGGTGAGCCGACCGAGCTCGTCCTCGGAGAAGCGGTGTTGGCGGTCCTGTACGGCCCAGCGCAGCTCCTCCGCGGCGTGCATGATCCGCTCGGCGCGCCGCCGCAGCTCCGGGAGCTTGGCGTCGACGCGCGCGGCGTCGGGCTCGCGCTCCAGCACGCGCAGCTGGCCGTCGAGCTCGGCCGCGTGCTCGCTGAGCCGCCTGAGCAGCGCCATCGACTCACCGACCTGCGCGTCCTGCGAGGCGGCGGCGTTCAGCGCGTCCCGGGTGCCCTCCAAGGCTCCGCGTAGCCGGAGCCGGGTGGTGGCGATCCGGCCCTGGGGTCCGAGATTGGTGTACGCCTTGGTTTTGAGTGTGAGGTCCTCCGCCTTGGCCCCCACCGCGCGGGCGGCTCGGACCATCCCGAGGACCACCAGGACGATCACGCTGATGCCCACGAGGGCGAACAAGGCGCTCAGCACTCCTGCAACCTCCATGGCCGACCTGCCCTTCTCGCTGACGCCCCTGTCCGCACGAATCCACCGTAACCTCTCGCGGTGACGGCGTCGCCGGTGATCAGGGGGAGCTCGGGGAACTCTGGGGGAGAACCCCGAGGGCGACCCCTGAGCGGACCCTGATGCCGGTCCGTCGGAGTAGGTCCGGAGCAGGTCCGGAGGGGGCCCGTGACAGCCAGAGGTGCAGGTCGGCGCGGTCAGACGGTGGCCACCTGCTTCGCCCACCGCATGTCCGGCTTGCCGGCTGGGGTGCGCTCGATCGACGGGACCAGGTGGAGGCGGCGCGGGACCTTGTAGCCAGCGACATGGGCCCGACAGTGCGCCTGCAGTGCCTCCAGGGTGAGCTCGGGCTGCCCCTCCCGCTGGTGGACCAGCGCCACCACGGTCTCGCCCCACCGCTCGTCCGGTGCGCCGACCACAACCGTGTCGTAGACCGCCGGGTGGGCCTTGATCGCCGACTCGACCTCCTCGGGGAAGACCTTCTCCCCGCCGGAGTTGATGCACGACGACCCACGCCCGAGCAGGGTGATCCGGCCGTCCTCCTCCCTCCGCGCCCAGTCGCCGGGCACGGCGTAACGGGTGCCGTCAGGCGCGGTGCGGAAGACCTCCGCGCTCTCGGCCGGGTCGCCCAGGTAGCAGAGCGGTATGTTGCCGCGCCGGGCGAGCCGGCCGACGACGCCCGCCGGGAGCGGGTTGAGGTCGTCGTCGACCACGTCGGAGTCGCCGATCGGCCGGGTGGTCACCGAGCCCTGTCCGCCGCCCGCCCGGTCGGCGGCGCTCCACTGGCTGACGCCGCCCGCGCCGCCCTCGCTGGAGCCGATCGCATCGCTCAGGTAGAGGTTCGGCAGCAGGTCGAGGAAGCGGTTCTTCACCGGCGCGGAGAACAACGCGGCGCTGCTGACCAGCCCGAACAGCGACGTCACGTCGTAGCGGTCGCCGCTGCTGTCCCCGCCGTCCTCGCCGCCCCCACCGTCCCCGCCGGCCTCACCGTCCCCGCCCGCCTCGACGGCAGCGCCGAGGGCCTCGACCAGGGGTCGGCCCATCGCGTCGCCGGTGATCATCACCACGTGCACCTTCTCGCTGCCGACCAGCTGCCAGACCCGGTCCGCGTCGAAGCGGTCGACCAGCACCGCGCGGTTGCCACGGAACAGCTGCTGCATCAGCGCCCACTGGGTCGCGCCGTGCATCAGCGGGGCGATCGGGAGGAAGGTGACCGGGTTGGCGTAGCCGGTCGTGACGATCTCCTCGGGGGTCGCCATCCGGTGGCCGTTGGTGACGTCGATGCCGCCGCCGAGGGCGAAGAAGACATCCTCCTGCCGCCAGACGACGCCCTTCGGCAGGCCGGTCGTCCCGCCGGTGAAGAGCAGGTAGTGGTCGTCGGCCGAGCGCGGTGCGAAGTCACGCTGCGGGCTACCGGCGGCGATCGCCTTCTCGTAGGGGACAGCGAGCAGGTTGACGTCGGACAGGTTGACGTCGGGCAGGTTGGCGGCCGAGTCGGCGGCCACGTCCGGACCGCCGCTCCCCGGCTCCTCGATCACGATCAGGTGCCGGAGAGCGGGCAGCCCGGGCCGGACCTCGGCAACCCGGCTGGCGAAGCGTTCCTGGTAGATCATCGCCTTGGGCTCTGCCATGCCGAGCAGGTACGTCAACTCGTCCGTGACGTAGCGGTAGTTCACGTTGACGCAGACCGCGCGCACCTTGCAGATCGCCAGCAGCGACTCGACCCACTCCGCGCAGTTCAGCGCGTAGACGGCGATCCGGTCGCCCGGACCGAGCCCGGCCTCCGACAGGTGGTGGGCGAGGCGGTTGGCGCGCTCGTCCAGCTCCGCGAAGGTGCGCCGCTGCACGGCCCGGCCCTCGACGGTGGCGCAGCTGATCGCCTCACGCCGGGGGAAGTGGTCAACCGCTTGCTCGAACAGATCGGCCAGGTTGAATTCCATGGCCGGAGAGTAGGAGCGGGACGTTCAGAACTCCAGGCTTCCGGCGTCGTGAACTTGTTCTTGGAACTGTACTTGAAAACCCGTCAGCAAGACTGCAACCTGTTCTAGATCTGAACCGGACAAGGTTGGCAGCCACGGCGGAGGCGGTGCCATGACGGGCACGGAACATCTGATCATCGAGCAGCACGGCGCGACGCTGGTGGTGACGCTGAATCGTCCCGAAGCCAAGAACGCGTTCTCGCTTCCGATGCTGGTGGGACTCCACGACGCGTGGATCGAGGCGGACGCGGACGACGCGATCCGATCAATTGTGTTGACCGGTGCGGGCGGCGCTTTCTGCGCCGGAATGGACCTCAAAGCGCTTGCCGGCGGCGGCTTCGCCGAGGACGAGCCGTACCGCGCGCGGCTCGCCGCCGATCCCGATCTGCACTGGAAGGCGATGCTGCGCCACCACCGTCCGCGCAAGCCGGTCATCGCCGCCGTCGAGGGCGTCTGCGTCGCGGGCGGGACCGAAGTGCTGCAGGCGACCGACATCCGGGTGGCGGCGGAGTCCGCGAGCTTCGGGCTCTTCGAGGTCCGGCGCGGGCTCTTCCCGGTCGGCGGGTCCACAGTCCGGCTGGCCCGGCAGATCCCGCACACCCACGCGCTGGAGATGCTGCTGACCGGCCGCCGCTACAGCGCCGCCGAGGCGCGCGACATCGGCCTGGTCGGCAGCGTCGTCCCGGACGGTACGGCGCTCAAACGCGCGCTGGAGCTGGCCGAGGCCGTCAACGAGGCCGCGCCGCTCGCCGTCGAGGCGGTCAAGCGATCCGTCTACGAGACCGCTCCGATGAGTGAAGAAGAGGGCCTGAAACGGGAGTTGGAGCTCGGCTGGCCGATCTTCGCGACCGAGGACGCGAAGGAGGGCCCCCGCGCCTTCGCCGAGAAGCGCGCCCCCGTCTACCGCCGCCGGTGACGCAGACCCTCGGAACCCGGTACCAACCCACCCCCGACCCCCGGAAGAGGAACCGCCATGCCGCCCGAGGTGCTCAGCGCACCGCTGATCGTCGAGTTCCCGTTCACCCGCTCCACCGGCCCTGTGCTTGGAGCCTTCCTCACCGGGCTGCGCGAGCGCGTCGTCCTGGGCGTACGCGGCAGTGACGGCAGGGTGATCTGCCCGCCCGCCGAGTACGACCCGGTGACCGCCGAAGAGCTGACCCAGCTGGTGCCGCTGGGCCAGGTCGGCACCGTCACCACCTGGGCCTGGAACGCCAGTCCGCGCCCCTACCAGCCGCTGGACACCCCGTTCGCCTGGGTGCTCGTCCGCCTGGACGGCGCCGACACCGCCCTGCTGCACGCGCTGGACGCCCCGCGCGAGAGCGTGCGTACCGGTATGCGCGTGGCCGTCCGTTGGGCCGAGGAGCGCACCGGGGCCATCACCGACATCGCCTGCTTCGTGCCCGCGGCCGAGACCGCGGCCGAGACCGCGGCCGAGACCGTGACCGCGGCCGAGACCGGGACCGCGACCGCGGCCGAGACCGCGGTCGAGACACCGTCGGCTCCGGACACGGACGGCGCCGCGACGGAACCGGAGGGCTCCGCCATATGACCTCAGTCGTCGAACTCCTCGCGGGCATACCCGAACTGGCCGGTGCCGAGCCGGTGACCCGGGTGACGCTCCCCGCCCGCCTGGAGTACACCTACAGCCCCGGCACCGCGCAGACCCGGTTCCTCAACGCCCTGCGGGAGAAGCGCCTGCTGGCCGAACGCTGCCCGCGGTGCACCCGCGTCTACGTGCCGCCCCGAGGAGCCTGCCCGACCTGCGGCATCGCCACCTCCGAGCAGCTCGAACTGCCGCACACCGGCACCGTCACCACCTTCTGCATCGTCAACATCGCGGCGAAGGGCCTCGACGTCGAGGTGCCCTACTGCTACGCCTACGTGCTGCTCGACGGCGCCCACGTCGGCCTGCACGCGCGCATCGGCGACACCCCCTACGCCGAGGTCCGCATCGGACAGCGCGTCGAGGCGGTCTGGCGCGACCGACTCGGGCCCAGCCTCGCCAGCATCAGCCACTTCCGTCCCACGGGCGAACCGGACGCCGACCCCGAGAGCTACCGGAGGTGGATGTGAGCAGCGCCAGCAGCTCCGAGACTTCCCGCTCCTCCCGCTTCTCCCGTACGGCGCGGCGCGACGTCGCCCTCGTCGCCTTCGCCCAGAGCAACCACACGCGTCGCACCGACCAGCTGTCCGAGGTCGAGCTGGTAATGCCCGTCCTCCACGACGTACTCAAGCAGACGGGACTGACAGCCAACCAGATCGGCTTCACCTGCTCCGGCAGTAGCGACTACCTCGCCGGCCGCGCCTTCTCCTTCACCATGACGCTCGACGGCGTCGGCGCCTGGCCGCCGATCTCCGAGTCGCACGTGGAGATGGACGGCGCCTGGGCCCTCTACGAGGCCTGGGTGAAACTCCAGACCGGCGAGGCCGACACCGCACTCGTCTACTCCTACGGCAAGTCCAGCCCCGGCAGCGTCCGAGACGTGCTGACCCGTCAGCTCGACCCCTACACCCTCGCGCCGCTCTGGCCCGACACGGTCGCGCTCGCCGC
Source organism: Streptacidiphilus sp. MAP5-3 (assembly GCF_041262505.1). NCBI lineage: Bacteria > Bacillati > Actinomycetota > Actinomycetes > Kitasatosporales > Streptomycetaceae > Streptacidiphilus > Streptacidiphilus sp. MAP5-3. The sequence goes on along the minus strand of NZ_JBGCCL010000012.1, from coordinate 22,789 downwards.
ACTCCAGGCCCAGGCGTTGCTGGACGCGGGTCTCACCGACGAGCGCGAACTGGCCACGACAGCGGTCCGTAGCCGCCGCGCCGCCGCGAGCAACCCGCACGCGCAGCTGCGCGACAGCGCCGACGAAGCCGAACTGCTCGGCCGCCCCTACGAGGTGGAGCCGCTGCGCCGGCACGACTGTCCGCCGATCAGCGACGGCGCGGCGGCGGTGATCCTGGCCGCGGGCGACACCGCCCGTGCCCTGCATGCCCGTCCCGCCTGGATCCGCGGCATCGACCACCGGATCGAGGCGCATCAGCCCGGCGTGCGCGACCTGACCGAGTCGCCGTCCACCAGGACCGCCGCCGTCGCCGCCGGGGCCTTCGACGCCCCGCTCGACGGCGCCGAGCTCCATGCGCCGTTCACCTCCCAGGAGGTGATCCTGCGGCGGGCGTTGGACCTCGGCGACGGCGTCCCGGTCAACGCGTCGGGCGGACCGCTGGCCGCCAACCCGATGATGGCGGCCGGACTGATCCGGATCGGTGAGGCCGCCGCCCGGATCCACCGCGGCGAGGCCCATCGGATGCTGGCGCACGCCACCTCCGGCCCCTGCCTGCAGCAGAACCTGGTGGCCGTCCTGGAGGGAACGCGATGACGACCGCACGTGGAGCGCGAGGTGGAGTGGCATGAGCAAGCAACCGGTCGCCGTCGTCGGTGTCGGCCAGACCAAGCACGTGGCGGCGCGTCAGGACGTCTCCATCGCGGGGTTGGTCCGAGAGGCCGCCGCCCGCGCCCTGACCGACGCCGAGTTGGGCTGGTCCGACATCGACGCGGTGGTCGTCGGCAAGGCCCCGGACTTCTTCGAGGGCGTGATGATGCCCGAGCTCTACCTCGCCGAGGCGCTCGGCGCGGTGGGCAAGCCCATGATGCGGGTGCACACCGCGGGCTCGGTCGGCGGTTCGACCGCACTGGTCGCCGCCAACCTGGTTGCCGCAGGGGTGCACGGCACGGTGCTCACGGTGGCGTTCGAGAAGCAGTCCGAGTCCAACGCGATGTGGGGCCTCTCGCTGCCGGTCCCGTTCCAGCAGCCGTTGACCGCCGGCGCGGGCGGCTTCTTCGCGCCCCACGTGCGCGCCTACATGCGCCGGACCGGCGCGCCGGACACCGTCGGCTCGCTGGTCGCGTACAAGGACCGCAGGAACGCGCTGAAGAACCCCTACGCGCACCTGCACGAACGTGATCTGACGCTGGAGAAGGTGCAGACGTCGCCGATGCTCTGGGATCCGATCCGCTACTCCGAGACCTGTCCCTCCTCGGACGGGGCATGCGCGTTGGTGCTCACCGGGGAGCGCGGTGCGGCCCGTGCGCCGCATGCGCCCGCCTGGCTCCACGGTGGCGCGATGCGCAGCGAGCCGACCATCTTCGCGGGCAAGGACTACGTCAGCCCGCAGGCCGGACGTGACTGCGCCGCCGACGTCTACCGTCAGGCCGGGATCGCTGACCCGCGACGGCAGATCGACGTGGTGGAGATGTACGTGCCGTTCTCTTGGTACGAGCCGATGTGGCTGGAGAACCTCGGCTTCGCCGAGCCCGGGGAGGGCTGGAAGCTGGTCGAAGCCGGAGTCACCGAGATGGACGGCGATCTGCCGGTCAACCCTTCGGGCGGGGTGCTCTCCTCCAACCCCATCGGCGCGTCCGGCATGCTCCGCTTCGCCGAGGCGGCGCTCCAGGTGAGCGGCCGGGCCGGCGAGCACCAGATCGACGGCGCCCGGCGCGCGATGGGCCACGCCTACGGCGGCGGCGCGCAGTTCTTCTCGATGTGGTTGGTCGGCAGCGACAAACCGCAGCACTGACACCGCTTCTGACACCTGCTCGACATCGCGACGACGTCATCCGTACACCGTGCGGAGGGCGTTGCGACCCGCACGCGATACCACCGCGATCCGTCCCGTGTCACCCTCACGGGCGGATCGCGTCCAAGCACTCCACCCAGGGGTGTCGTGGAGATTACAGTGGGATCAACTGACGGCGGGAGGAGCACGACGTGGCAAGCGACGCATTCTTCGACGGCACTGCGAGGGCCGGCGTTCTCACTCAGCGGGGCCCATTCGGGGCAGGCGTTGAGGTAAAACCCCACCTGGACCTGAGCGGTGCCGAGTGGATGTCGAGCAGTCAGGGCATAGGGGACGTCCAGATCGCCTTCGTCGACGGCTTCATCGCGATGCGCGACCGCCGCAGCCCGGAGGGGCCGTCGCTGATCTTCACGCCGGCCGAGTGGAACGCCTTCGTCCTCGGCGCACGCGACGGCGAGTTCGACCTGACCTGAACGGCCACCCGGTCTGAGCAGCCGCCCGACCTGGTCATCTGCCCGACCTGAGTGGTCATCCGATCTGATGCGGGCGCCGCGTCGACCACCCCCCCGGGGTCGACGCGGCGCCCAGCCCGCCAGCACACGCCCCCACGCGGTGCGAGGCGGGCCCGCCTGCCCCTGCCGGTCATGGCACGGCAGGCGAGTCCCACGGTTTTTTGATGGTTCCGGGTCGAAGCAAGATTGGTGGACGAGGAGGGCCGTCTTCAGGCGCACGGTCGATCCGGGGCTGATCCTTGGGTGAATCCTTGGAGTGATCGCCGGAGCTGCCGGACTTCTCTGGACTTCGATGTCTGCGAGGCGTCAACGGCTCGGGATGCAGCACCGACAGGCGGCCGACGCCACGCGAAGCAGGTCGATATGACCCCTGCTCACCAAACGCGAACGTCTCTGCATGTCGCCGACCGTAATCGGAACGTGATCGGCTCGTCAACCCGGAATCTCGTCTCCCGGAACGTGGTCCCAGGGATCGGAACGGAGCCGGAACGGGGCCAGAAGGGAATCCCGGGCCAGGCCACGCGTTCTCGACGTTCACGGACACGTACGATTGCCCCATGGCTTTCCTTCGCCGCCGCTCCGGCACCCCCGCAGGCCCGGATTTCGACGTTCTCGCGATGGACCCGGGCGACTGGCCTGGAGACCTCGGCGCCGTCCTGCTCAGTGACCCGGAGGACGGCACCTGCCAGGGCGTGGTGCTGCGCTACGACCTGATGGGCGGCCGTGGCCCGTCGATGCTGATCGGCAACCTGCGGCCGGGTTCCCCCGCCCGCGAGCCGGAGGACGGGGTCCCGTTCGAGGTGCGGCAGATGCTGGCGGCCGTCGGCAACGACGAGCCGGTCGGGGTGCTCGACACCGAGGACTTCCCGGTGATGCTGGACGACGCGCTGCTGATCGTGAAGAAGGTCAAGCTGACCGAGGGCCGTCTCGCCTGCGTGCAGTTCGGGCGGAGCGACGACATCCAGGTCACCGTGGTCACCTGGGACCGGCCGATCAGCGAGGACCTCTACAAGCTGCTCAAGCCGCTGCCCGCGGACATGTTCCAGGTCTGAGCCGAGTCGGACCGAGACCGTGACCCCGAACCGCACCCCCTCGAACGCGTCGTCCCCCGCGACCCCGTCACCCTCCTCGGCCCGGCGTGCTCCGTCGAGCTCCGGCGCGGCGCAGGCAGAGATGCTGGCCCGGGTGATGGCGGCGCTTCCGCGTGTCGTCGACCTGCTCGCCGCGCGAGCCGAGGAGCAGGACCGCGAGGCCGACTTCCCCTACCAGGGGATCGAGACCCTGCATGCGGCCGGACTGCTGACCGTGACGGTGGCGCAACGCCACGGCGGACCGGCGGCCGGCCTGGCGCAGACGGTCGGCCTGCTTGCCGCGCTTGGCAGCGGCGACCCGTCGGTGGCGCTGCTGGCAGCGGAAACCCTGCTCGTCCACGCAGCCGAGGACCGGTCGCCGCGCTGGCCGTCCGGCGCGTACCAGGCGCTGCTGGCGGAGTCGAAGCGCGGCCCGGCGCTCGCCGGGACGCTGCGCAGCCGCTCCGGCGTGCGTGCGGAGCGGACGGCGGACGGTTGGCAGCTGACGGGCCACGAGCCGTCCGTCCCCGGGGCCGAGGCGTTGCACTGGATGACGGTCGACGCATTCGTCACCGAAGCCGATGGCGACGCCACCGGCGACGACCGGGGCGAGGGCGCTGCAACGTTTCTACTGCCCGGCGATGCGCCAGGGCTGATCGTCGAACCGGGCACCGAGCAGTTCGGACTTCGCGCGCGGGCCGTCCAGGACGTCGGATTCGAGGACGTCATGCTCGATGAGGAAGCCCGACTGGCCGCACCGGGTCGGCGGGACGAGGCCGCGCGTCGCCTTGCGGTGGCGGCCGTCGCCGTGGGTGTCGCCTCCTCCGCGCGAGCCTGGCTGCGGCGGAGCATCAAGGAGTTGCCGCTGGCGGAGCTCGGCCGGCTGGAGGTCGAACTGGCCGAGTCCGAGGAGCTGTTGACCGCTCTCGCCCGCTCTCTCGACGCCTTGTCTCTCGACACCCGGTCTGTCGACGCCGAGGACCCGAACGGGGGCCGGAACGTCGGCACCCCCGACGCGACGCGTCGTGCGGCCCTGCTGGCGCCACGGGTGGCGGAGAGGGCGCTGGGAATCGTGCGCCACTGCGTCGATCTTTCCGGCACGCAGGGCCTGACCCGTGGCTGGCCCTTGGAGCGCCAGCTCCGGGATGCGGTGAGTCTGCGCGCGTTGCTGCCCCGGGAGGACGTCCTCCTCGCCGAAGCGGGTCGGTCACTCAGCTGACCTCGTCGGCCGCGTTGCGGCGGCCGGTCGGCCCGGGAGCTGCCGACCGACCCGTTCAGCGCGTTCCGACCGCGGCGCGGACCGCACGCCGTGCCAACGCGGCGTCCTCGTGCAGGCGTCGGATCAGGATGCGCTGCTCCTCGCTCGCGCCCGGCACGTCGTGGCGGCGCAGCTCCCGCATCAGCAGCAGGATCAGGTTGACCAGGAACGCGTCGCGCGGCAGCGTGCCACCGGCCTGGGCGACCTGGCTCAGCTGACGCCGCGCGCCCGTATCGCCTGACATGACCGTCCAGAGCACGGCCAGGTCGTAACCGGGCAGGTACCACCCGGACTGCTCCCAGTCGACCAGGACCGGGCCGGACGGGGCCAGCAGCACGTTGGTCAGCAGCGCGTCGCCATGGCAGAACTGCCAGGGCTGGTGGGCCAGTCCGTGCAGCAGCTGCTGCAGGTCGCTGGCGTCACGGTCGGTCAGCAGGCCCAGCGCGTGATAGCGGGCCACCTCACGCCCGTAGTCCAGCGGACGGTCGAAGACGTCCGTCGGCGGGCGCCACAGGTTGAGCGCGCGGACCGCGCCGACGATCGCCCGGACCTCGCCCGGCGTCGGTGCGTTGGAGGGGTGGCGCTCCCGCGCGGCCGGTCGGCCGGGGACACGCTCCATCAGCAGCACGCAGCGCTCGCTGTCGGCGGCGACCAGCTTGGGCTGGCGCGCCGGCGGACGGTGACGCACGAAGGCTCGGTAGGTGGCGATCTCACGCTGGAACTGGATCGTGCCCTCGACGTCATCGCCAGGCCGCGCCAGGCACTTCGCCACCACCGGGGTGCGGCCGGCGGTACCGGCGATCAGCACGTGTCGTCCGTCGCGAATCAGCTGGCGCGGGACGAAGGAGGGCGATATCCGCGCGATGTGGGCCAGCGCGGCGCGGACCTGCGGCGAGCGATCGGCCGGGTTCTCCGTGCGCGGCGCGGCGGCGGGCCGGGCCTGCGCCGGAACGGGGCGACGGAGTTGCTGGGCCGGGTGGGCCGGACGGGCCTGGAGTTGACCGCTGCCCTGCTCACGGCCGCGGGGGTCCAGCCCGATGGCGGGCCGACGCCGCAGTGGGCCCGGGACGGAGGGCTGCTGGGGGCGGGACACCGGGGCGGGAGAGAGAGCCTGTGAGTACATGAGGTGGGTCCTGGTCCCTTCGTGTGCCGGTGGCGGGCTGCCGCCGGTCGGCCGGGGGTGGGTCGACCGCTGGTGGGGTGGCGCGCTGCCGCCGAACGGGCCGGAACCCGGTCGGCGCACCCTGGGGAGTTGCGTCTCCCGGGCCAGCCCTGGCGCGTGGCGACTGCGCGCCACCCCATACGCCACACCCGTAACCCGGAGGTCCGGCCGGCGAACCGACCAGGTCGAGGTGGCGCGTCTCTACAACACACCGAGTCACCGGGAGCGTGGCAGCTAGCGAACCCTGGCGAACCCTGGCGAATGCTCGCCTGGCACATGACGGGTGGCTAGCCTCGAAAGCGCCGAGGAACCTGGGGGCTTGACGTGAACAGAGGGCCGAACACCCGACTCGCCGACCTTTTCGCCCTCACGGGTTGGTCCAAGGGCGAGTTGGCGCGGATGGTCAACCGCCGTGGGGCGGCGGCCGGTCAGCAGCAGCTGTCGACCGACACCTCACGGGTGCGCCGCTGGATCGAGCGCGGGGAGATCCCGCGTGATCCGGTGCCACGCATTCTCGCGGCTCTGTTCAGTGAGCAGCTCGGTCGAGTTGTCACGCCGGAGGACCTCGGCTTAGCACGGGAGCGGAACAACGGGCCGGGCGTGCGAGGAGGCACGCCCGACAGCTCGAGACCGTCACCAGGGCAGACGGCCGCGGTCCTCACCGAGTTCACGGGAATGGACCTCATGCTCAATCGACGCGGACTGATGGGAGCGAGCACCGCGCTCGCCGCGGGCGCCGTGATCGCCAACCCCATGTACGACTGGATGCGCTCGCCGGCCGCCACGCCGCCACCGGGTGACTCCGCCACGGTGGTGCGCAGCCCCTCGGCGCTGCCCGCGCTCGACTTCTACGAGGCGGGGCCTGTCGGCGAGGAGGAGGTCAAGGCACTGGAGGCCTCCGTCGAGGTGTTCCGCCAGTGGGACGCCTCACGTGGCGGCGGGTTGCAGCGCAAGGCGGTGGTCGGCCAGTTGAACGAGGTCGGCGGCATGCTGACCTACGATCACCCCGACTACCTGCGACGCCGGTTGTGGAGCGTCGCAGCCAACCTGGCCGTACTGGCCGGGTGGATGTCGCACGACGTCGGTCTGGAGCCGACGGCGCAGAAGTACTTCGTCATGGCCGTCCACGCCTCCCGCGAGTCCGAGGACCGGCCGCGGGCCAGCGAGGCCCTGGCGCGCGCGGCGCGTCAGATGGTCCACCTGGGCCGCCCCGGCGACGCACTGGACCTGATGCGGGTGGCGGACGCCGGGACGGACAGGGAGACTCTGCCGCGCACCCGCGCCATGCTGCGCACCGTCGAGGCCTGGGCGCACGCGTCTTTGGGCCACAGCCAGGCGACGCGTCGCACGCTGGGGGAGGCCGAGGACCTGTTCGCGCAGGACAAGGGCGATCCTGGCCCCAGTTGGCTGCAGTTCTTCGACCTTGCCGATCTGCACGGCATGCAGGCGCTCACCTATCGCACGCTGGCCGACCACGACCCCACCGCATCCCCGCTGGCGCAGCGCCACGCGCACCTGGCTCTCCAACTGCGTTCGGGCGGGCACGAGCGGTCGATGCTCTTCGACAACATCTCCATGGCATCCGCCTGCTACCTGGCGAACAAGCCCGACGAGGCACAGCGTTACGCGCAGCTCGCGCTCAGCGCCACCAGCGAGATGTCCTCGCACCGCACCTGGGACCGGCTGCGCCAGATGTACCGGCTGACCGCGCGCTACGAGAAGCTGCCCGCGGTCTCCGAGTTGCGGACGGAGATCTCCCAGGTCATGCCTCGCCCGGTCAAGCCGCAGATCGTCTAGCCGCAGCGGGAACGGCTCGGCCGGATGCCGATCCGGCCGTTCAGGCTGCGGTGCCGTTCACGCTGGTGTGCGGCCGAGGTCGCGTAGCGCCAGCCAGACGGCCTCGACATAACCGTCCGCGGCGAGTTGGGGCGCGCCCACGCAGTGGACCGACCGCACCGTGCCGTCGCCGAGTTGGAGCCGGAACTCGGCGTCTATCGGCTTGCCGTCGACCAGCGCGGCGGTGAGCAGCCCGGAGACCGTCCGGCGGTCCTCGGGGTGCAGCGCGCCCGGGAGTTGATCGAGGGTCAGCGGGCCCTCGTGCGGTGCCCGGGCGAAGATCCGGTACATCTCGGCGGACCAGTCCACCGCGTCGTGGACCAGGTCCCACTCCGCGTCGCCCAGCAGCGCGCCACCCTCGGCAGCCCCCGGCCCGCCCCCGTGCCCACTCGCGGGCCGGGCCACGGGCGCGTCGAGGGTGAGCGCGGCGGTGCACCGCTCCAGTTCAGCCAGGTGCGAACAGGCGTGCGCGAGCAGTGCCCGCTCGGAGCGGTCCCGGCAGTCGGCGATCGAGGCCTCCAGCTGTGCGCGGACCGCAGCCAGCTGCTGCGGAAGCGACGGGGGAGGGAGTTGGGGGTGCATGGCGTCCCACGGTTGCTTGGGGTGACCCGCTGACCGTCACGACTCTCGCACAGCGCGTTGCGACGGGGGGTGGCTTTCCGGGAAGTAGGACCAAGTTTTGCCTTTGGCATATGCCGCAAGATCGTGCCACCGTGGACACGCAGGCCTCGAGTCCACCGGTGAGCGTCCACGAACGATCTGGGTGACCTTGTCCGTGTGTGCGGAGAGTGCACACGGACGGTAAGATTCCGTGCTTCCGGCTGACGAGCCCGACGGCCGGTGACACAATCCACCCGCGGCCACCGTCGCGGACCCGAACCGACCCGGCCACCGCCGGGTGCACGAAATTCCATTGCCACCAGGACCGCCGCAACGGATGCTGACCTCATGTTCGAGCCCGCGATAGCGCCCAGCGCCTCCCTTCTCGGCCTGCTTCAGCGGGGCCGCGGGGACGGCACCCTGCACGCTCTGGCGGCCGAGCGTCACGAAGCGCTCGCCGCCCTGGACGAGTGCGTCACCAGAGACCCCCGCCGCGACTGGCAGGTCGAGAACCGCTCCCTGTACTACGCACGCCTCTACATGGAGCTGGAGGCGCCGCTGACCGGCCTGGAGGAGCACCTCTTCTGCGCCTGGGACACCCTCGACGAGTGCGAGTCACGCACCGGTTTGACCCTCGCCGTGCTGGGACGCCTGGTCGGCTACGGCCGCCGCGACGCGCTGCAGCTGCTGCACCGCTACGCCGCGCACGGCAGCAACTGGGCCTGGGCCCTGGACGAACTGGCCGTGCGGGAGACTGACGACGGCCTGCGCGCCCTCGCCGCCGCCGTGCTGGACCGCTTCCCCGAGGACCCCGAGGGCGACGCCGCTCTGCGCGCGGCCGTCCGTGATGCCTACGAGCCCAGGCCCTGGCACCTGTGGGCGGCCGACCATCCCCGCGTCGCCGCGGCCACCGAGCGGGCCCCCTTCGACCTGTGGCAGCGCCAGCTGGACCGCCCGGAGACGCCGGAGTGGAGCACCGCCGCCGTCCTCGCCTGGGCGGACGCGGGCAGCGGCGTTCCGAGCCAGAGGGCCGACGCCGGCCGCGGCGCTGATGACCGCGCCGAGGCCCGGGCCGCAGTCCGCCGCGCCGCCGCGGGCGCCCGGCTGCTCGCCGCCGTGGCCGGGCCGGCCGACGCGCCGCTGCTCCGCGACACCGCGCGGACCGCTGCGACCGGTGCACGCTGCGCGGCCCTGCGCCACCTGGCCGAGAACGACGACGTGTGCGCTCCCGAACTGATCGAGCTCGCCGCCGAGGACCTGTCGGAGCCGATCGCCGACTTCGCCCTGGACACCCTGGGTCGGATGCGCGGCGCGCGCATCCTCGTCCACGCCCGTGCCTGGGCCGCGCGACCTGCCGGTGGTCGTCTCGCCCGGACCGCTGCCAAACTCCTCGCGTGTGTGGGCGGCCCCGAGGACGCGCCACTCGTGGTCAACGCCCTGCACCAGCGGGTCTCGGACACGGGCGCGGACGGCGACGACCTGTGCGCCCTCGTCGAGGGCGTCGGCCGGCTGGAGGCCGGTCAGGCGGTGTCGGTGCTCCGGCACATCTACGCGGAGACGGTCTGTTCCCAGCTTCGCCTGAGCGCGGCACGCGGACTCGCCGTGATCGACCCCTACTTCGCGACCGGCGCGGCTGTCGAGTGCCTCTGGGACTGCGAGGAGGCCACCCGCGAGCTGGCCGCGCGGCACGTGCTCACCAAGGGCGACGGCCGGGTCCTCGACCGCCTGCGCCGCCTCGCCGCCGATCCCGGCGAGAAGGCCGAGGTCCACGCCGCCGTCCGGGGCCGCCTCAGCTCTGGCTGACGGCTGGGCCGGGGGCCGCGGGGCCGGACGCTGGTTGCGGCGTGCAGCGGGTGGTGGCCGGCGGGTGGCCAGCAGCGGACGGAGCGTGGCGAGCGGTAGTGGGCACGCGGCGGCGTGCCGGACCGTCCCCGGTGTCGGTCGCGCCACCCGGGCCCCAGCAATCCCGCAGCTCGTGGCGGTGCGTACGCGCAGCGAGAGAGGATTCGCGCGGCGTTCGCCGGTCGGTCAGATCGACGTGCCCCCCTGCACGCCGCGGCTCGGAATAACGCAGTCATGCGTGTCGTCCTCGTCACCGAGTCCTTCCCGCCCGACATCAACGGCGTCGCCCACTCCGTGCTCCGCACCGCGGAACACCTGATCCGGCGCGGCCACGAACCCCTCGTCATCACTCCCGCCCCGGCCGGTCCGGTCGGGGCGCCCGACCCCTGCCCGGTCGTCCGGGTCCCGGCGATCCCGCTGCCCGGGTACCCACAGGTCCGTATCGCCCTGCCCAGCCGCAAGCTGGAGCAGCTGATCGCCGGGCACCGGCCGGACGTGGTCCACCTGGCCAGCCCGTTCCTGCTCGGTGCGCGCGGCATGGCGGCGGCCGAGCGCCTCGGTCTGCCGACGGTCGCGGTCTACCAGACCGACATCGCCGGGTACGCGCGCGCCTACCGGGCGGGCAGCACGCTCGGCGAGGCGGCGGCCTGGCGGCGGCTGCGCACCGTCCACTGCGCCGCTGACCGGACCCTGGCCCCGTCCACCCCCGCCGCGCAGGACCTCACCGCACACGGCATCCCCCGGGTGCACCTGTGGCGGCGCGGCGTCGACTCGGTGCGGTTCCACCCGCGCCACCGCGACGAGGCGCTGCGACGGGAACTCGCCCCCGGCGGCGAGGTGCTGGTCGGCTACGTCGGCCGACTGGCCCCCGAGAAGCGTGTCGACCTGCTGGCGCAGACCGTGGCACTGCCCGGCGTCCGGGTCGTCGTCGTCGGCGACGGACCGAGCGAGCAGGCCCTGCGGCAGAGTCTGCCGGGAGCCGTCTTCCTCGGCCGCCGCACCGGCGACGAACTGGCCGCGCTCTACGCCTCGTTCGACGTCTTCGCGCACACCGGACCGATGGAGACCTTCTGCCAGACCATCCAGGAGGCCATGGCCAGTGGCATCCCGGTCGTCGGCCCGGCGGTCGGCGGACCGCTGGACCTGATCGCCCATCAGCGCACCGGCTTCCTGGTACCGCCGCGTGACGGAACGGCGGTGGCCCGGGCGGTCGAACAGCTGGCGGCCGATCCGGAGTTGCGCGCCCGCTTCGGCACGGCAGGCCGGGCCGAGGTCGAGTCGCGTACCTGGCAGTCCGTCGGTGACGAGCTGATCGAGCACTACCGGCACGTCATCGGCACTGCGGACACGTCGGGCACGTCGGGCACGACGGACACGACGGGTGCGGCGCGCACTGCGGGAACGTCGCGGCCCGTGTCCTATGTCGGCGCGGTCGGTCCTGCGGCGGACGCGGACACGACCGCGGAGCCCACGACACTGGAGCCCACGCCCGCCCCGCCCACGCCTGCCGCTCCTGCGGCGGCGTAGGGGGCGCGGCCATGGGACTCCGCATCGTCCGCGTCGCCAACTTCGTCACCCCCACCTCGGGCGGCCTGCGCACCGCGCTGCGCCGCCTGGGGGAGGGCTTCCTGGCGGCCGGACACCGACCCGTCCTGGTCGTTCCCGGCCCGGAGGCGTCCGATCAGGAGACCGAGCAGGGCCGGGTGATCACGTTGCCCGCCCCGCTCGTCCCCGGTATGGGCGGCTACCGGGTGCTGCGGGACCGCGCCCGGGTGGCAGACCTCCTGGCCCGGCTCCGCCCGGACCGGCTGGAGGTCTCCGACCGGACCACGCTGCGCTGGACCGGCCGTTGGGCACACGACCACGGCGTCCCCTCCGCGATGGTCTCCCACGAGAGTCTCGACGGCGTGCTGCGGGTCTGGGGCGTGCCCGGCCCGGTGGCGAGCCGCGCCGCGGACCGACTCAACGCACGCAGCGCCCGCGCCTATACCCGGATCATCTGCACCACGGACTGGGCCGCGGCCGAGTTCCGTCGCATCGGTACACCCAACCTCGTCCTGGCGCCGCTCGGCGTCGATCTGACGATACGTCACCCCGGCTGCCACGACCCGGCGCTGCGCGCCTCATGGGCGCGGCCCGGGGAGATCCTGCTGGTCCTCTGCTCCCGTCTCTCCCCGGAGAAGCGCCCCGAGCGGGCGCTCGACGCCCTGGCCGAGCTGCGCAGTCGAGGCGTGCCCGCCGTCCTGGTCGTGGCGGGCGACGGGCCGCTGCGGGCCCGGATGGCCGCCCGCATCGAACGGGACGGGCTGCCCGCCCGAATGCTCGGCCATGTCGCCTCTGCCGAACGCCTCTCCGCCGTCCTCGCCACCGCCGACGTCGCCCTCGCCCCGGGGCCGGTCGAGACCTTCGGCCTCGCCGCACTCGAAGCCCTGGCCTCCGGCACCCCGGTCGTGGCCAGTGCCTCCTCCGCCCTGCCTCCCATCCTCGGCCCGGCGGGCCTCCCGGCGGCGGACACCGGCGCAGCCTTCGCCGATGCCGTCCAGCGGCTGCTGGACCGACCGGAGAACCGACGCCGTGCCGTTGCTCGGGCGCGGGCCGAGCAGTTCGGCTGGTCGACCGCGGTCGACGCCTTCCTCGCTGCTCACGAGGTCCCCTCCAGTGAGCCTGCACCGGCGCCCACGAGCCTGGCTGCGACGGCCGCGCCCTTCGCCGCCGATCTCGTCCCACCACCCGCAGTCCCACCCTGCGCACCTCCGGAAGGAGCCCCGCGATGACCCCACTTCGTGTCTCCGCACTCGGCGACTCCCTCACCGAGGGGCTCGGCGATCCCGTCCCCGGCGGCTGGCGCGGCTGGGCGGCACTGCTGGCCGACAGCCTCACCGCCGAGCCGGAGGGCCCCGACGGCGTCGCCTTCGTCAACCACGCCACCAGCGGCGCGCAGACCGCCGACGTGCTGCGCCGTCAGCTCCCCGAGGCCCGGGCCCGACGGCCGCACCTCGCCGCCGTGCTGGTCGGCGTGAACGACACGCTACGGGCCACCTATGACATCCATGCCGTCGCCCGGCACCTCGACACCGCCTTCGGCAGCCTGGTCGAGGACGGGACGGTGCTGCTGACCGCCTGCCTGCCCGACCCCGGACGCATGCTCGGGCTGCCCACCGCACTGGCCCGCCCGCTCGGTCGGCGGATGGCGAGCGTGAACACCGTCGTCCATGCGCTGTCGGACCGCTACGAGGCCGTCCACGTGTGCGTGGCCGACCACGACTGGATCCACGACCCGGCCATGTGGTCCGTGGACCGGCTGCACCCGAGCGAGAGCGGGCACCGGGCTCTGGCCCGGGCGTTCCACCACGAACTCGCCGAGCGCGGCGTGCCCGTTGGACCCGCCCCCGACCTCGACACGGACGGCATCGCCCCGAGCCGGACCGCCCAGATCCTCTGGATGGCGACCATGGGCACGCGTTGGGTGCTCGACCGCTGCACCGATCTGCTGCCCGACCTGCTCCGGCTCGCCGCGGCCGAGCGCCGCGACAGCCGTGGCGGCGACCTGCTCGACCACGACGCCGCCGAGCAGACCGCCGCAGCACTGCGCGCCCTGCCCTGCCCGATGCTCTACCCGACGCCGTACTCGACGCAGCGTCAGCCCGTCGCCGTTCTGCCGACCACCGTTCAGCCCATCGCCGTCGAGTCCATCGGCGTTCAGCCCAGCGTGGCCGCGCGGACGCAGAGCACGGTGGGCAGATGCTCGTGGAGCAGCGCCCAGGTCTCGCCCTCGTCGGCGCTGCCGTAGACCTCGCCGTTCTTGTTGCCGAAGTAGATGCCGGCCGGCTCGCCCTGGTCGGTGGTGAGCGCGTCGCGCAGCACGATGCCGAAGTGCTCGCCCTGCGGCAGGCCCTTCTCCAGCGCCTGCCAGGTCTCGCCCGCGTCGTCGGTGCGGTAGACCCGGCAGCGGTGCTCGGGGGCGAGCCGCTCGTAGTCCGCCACCAGCGGGAACACGTACGCGGTGTCGCCCCGGTGCGGGTGGGCGACCACGGGGAAGCCGAAGTCGGCGGGCAGGCCCGCGTCGATGCGTTTCCACAGCGCGCCGCCGTCGTCGCTGCGGTAGACGCCGCCGTGGTTCTGCAGGTAGAGCCGGTCCGGGTCGACCGCGTCCGTCGAGATCTTGTGCACGCACTGGCCGAACTCGGGCAGCCGGTTCTCCTCCGGGAAGAAGCGTGCCTCGATCCCGGTGTTCGCGGGCTCCCAGCTCGCGCCCGTGTCGGCGGAGCGGTAGACACCGCCGGAGGAGACCGCGATCGTCAACCGTGCCGGGTCGCGCGGATCGAGGATGATCGTGTGCAGGCCCTGGCCGCCGAAGCCCGCGCCCCACTGCTCCCGCTGCGGATGCCGCCACAGGGCCTCGACCAGGGCGAACGACGTGCCGCCGTCCTCGGAGCGGAACAGCGCGGCGGGCTCCGTGCCCGCGTAGACGACGCCCGGCTCGTCCGGCCCGGCGGGCTGCAGCTGCCAGGCCCGGACCAGCGAGGCTCCTGTGCTCTCGGGGAACCCGATGGCCGGCCTGGCCGGCTCCTGCCAGGTGGCGCCGAAGTCGTCGGAGGTGAAGACGGACGGGCCCCAGTGGCTGGAGTCGGCGCCGACCAGGATCCGTGGTGTGTCGCCGCGCAGATCGAAGGCGACTGAGTAGACGCCCTCCATCAGGAAGTGGGGGCCCGTCCACTCCCACGACCGACGGTCCTTGCTCCGGGCCAGGAAAAGGCCCTTCGCCGTGCCCACGGCGAGCAGCGTTCCGGCCGTACCGCCAACCATGCCGACCACCTCCGTACTGAGGCTGAACTCATGCTGATTTCTTCGGACGGTTGCAGTCTGGACCCGTTACGGCCCGAAGTCCCGCGCAACACAAATCGAACCCACGAACGAGTGAGCGCGCGTATCCTGCCGCGCGCTGGTAGCCCCTCAGCGCAGCGGGCCGGAGACCGGGACGAAGCGGACCGGCGCGCCCGGAACGGCCTGGGCCGCGGCAGCCAGATCGGCCTCCGGGACCACGCCGATCACCGGATAGCCGCCCGTGGTGGGGTGGTCGGCGAGGAACACCACCGGCATCCCGTCCGGCGGCACCTGCACCGCGCCCAGCACCATGCCCTCGCTCGGCAACTCGCTCAGACCCTGCCCTGGCGCGTGCCGCCTGACCAGGGCGGGCCCGTCCGTCAGCCGGAGCCCGACCCGGTTGCTCTGCGGCGACACCCGGTACCGGGCAGCGGCCAGCACGCGCAGCGCGTCCGCGTCGAACCAGTCCCGGCGCGGGCCCGGCGAGAGCCGCAGCACCACCTCGTCCCGGTCGGTCGGCGCGGAGAGCGGCAGCCAGTCCACGGACGGCGGCCCGTCCCCGGCCGGGGCGGCCGGGCCGAGCGGCAGGACCGCACCGGCGGCGAGCGGCTCCGGGCCGAGCCCGGAGAGCAGGTCCGTGGACCGGCTCCCCAGCACCGGGGCCACGGCGAAACCGCCGTCCATCGCGAGGTAGCACCGCAACCCGGTCGTCACCGTGCGCACCTCGATCAGCTCCCCGGCGCGGACCCGGGCCGCCGCGCCCCACGCCGCCGTCCGACCGCCGACCCGGACCGGCGCGGGCGCGCCCGTGACCGCGACCCAGGCGTCGGCCTCGGCCCGCAAGGCGATCCCGCCCAGCGTCGCCTCGACCACGGCCGCGTCCGCAGGGTTGCCCACCAGCGCGTTCGCCCGCGCCGCCGCCGGCCGGTCCAGCGCACCCGCGTGCGGCACGCCGAGCGCCGCCACTCCGGGGCGGCCCTCGTCCTGCACCGTCGCCAACGGCCCCGGCCGCACGACGGTGACCGCGCGGGCCGAGCCCGGAACGACCGCTTCGGGCGACTTAGCAGCCGACCCTCCGGCCATGGATCCGGCCGACTCGGCGCTCGCCCGGACCGCCGTGAACCGCACGCGCGTTCCCGGCGCCAGCAGCGCGGCCGGATCACGCGACGGGTCCCACAGCGGCAGCGTCGTCCGTCCGATCAGCTGCCATCCGCCCGGCGAAGGCCCCGGGTACACCCCGGTGTACGCGCCGCCCAGTGCCACCGAACCCGCCGGAACCCGCGTCCGCGGCGTGGCCCGACGGGGCACCGCCAGCCGTTCCGGCAGCCCCGTCAGATACGCGAACCCGGGTGCGAACCCGCAGAAGGCCACCCGGAACTCGCACGCCGCATGCAGGCGCGTCGCCTCCCCGGTCGGCACGCCCCACAGCGCCGCGACGTCGGTCAGGTCCTCGCCGTCGTAGACGGTCGGGACCTCCACCAGCGGCCCCTCGCCGACCGGCAGCGCATGCGGCTGCCAGCCGCCCAGCCACCGGGCCAGGGCGCGCACCTGCCCCGCGTCGGCCAGACCGTCGACGAGCACCGTCCGTGCCGCAGGGACCAACTCGGCACCTGCGTTCAGGCTGCCTGCCTGCTGACGTTCCGTCAGATCAGCCAACAGCGCGGCGACCTGCTCGTCCGAACCCACCTCGGCGAGCAGCGCCCGCAGTCCCATCGGGCGGACCGTCACCGCCATCCTCTGCACTCCGTCCCCGATATCCGGCCTCCTCGCCTCACTGACGGGTTCACGCAAAGGCCTGGATCCGCACGCCCGCAGCCTCCAAAGCCGCACGGACCCGCACCGCGAGCGCCGCCGCGCCCGGGGTGTCACCGTGCAGGCACAGTGAAGCAGCCGCCACTGACAGTCGCGTCCCGTCGAGCGCGACGACTTCACCGCCTGAAGCGATCGACAGCGCCTGGGCGACTACGGCGTCCGCTCCCTGCAGCACCGCGCCGGGCTCGCCGCGCGGCACCAGTGTGCCCTCGGGTGTGTAGGCGCGGTCGGCGAAGGCCTCGGCCACCGTCGGCAGGCCCGCGTCGGCCGCGGCGCGGAGCAACGCCGAATCCGGCAGGCCCAGCAGCGGCAGCTCGCGCCCGAAGGCCCGGGCGAAGCCGGTGACCGCGTCCGCCACGGCGCCCGCCTGCGCCACGTCGTGCACGGCGCGGTTGTAGAGCGCGCCGTGCGGCTTCACGTAGGCGACAGCCGCCCCGGCCTGCCGGGCGAAGACCTCCAACGCGCCGATCTGGTACAGCAGTTCGTCCGCCAGCTCGGCTCGCGGCACGTCCATCGCGCGCCGCCCGAAGCCCGCCAGGTCCCGGTAGGAGACCTGCGCCCCGATCCGCACCCCCCGCTCGGCGGCCTGCTCGCAGACCCGGCGCATGGTGACCGGGTCGCCCGCATGAAAGCCACAGGCGACGTTGGCGCTGGTCACCACCCGTAGTAGCGCCTCGTCGTCGGTCAGCGTCCAGCGGCCGAAACCCTCGCCCAGGTCGGCGTTGAGATCCATGATCAGCGCACCTCCTGCGGCGATCGTATGCCGCTCCGCCGCCGCTTCGGGGCAGCTCCGGAGCAGCGGCGCCGTGGAGGCGGTGCAACGGCGGCGCGGTGGCCGGTGACATGTCGACAGAGAAGACAGAGAAGACAGAGACATCGACATGGCGACACGGCCGTGGGTCGGCGGCATCATCCCCGCTGTCGCGGCGGTTCGCCGAGTGAGGCGGGTCCATCCGGCAAAGATCACCCGCGCGGACGATCTCCAACAGCCGTGTGCGAACAGTCGATCTACGCTCCCGATGTATGCCGTGTCCCACGCACGGCCCCAGCGACCCAGACCCGAAGTGACCAGACCCGTAGTGACCCAGACCTTTCCCGAAGGCATTCCCACAAGGAGGCACCGATGGGAAACACACGCATCTTCCTCGCCGAGGCTCTCGGTACGGCGATTCTGATCATCGGCGGCGTGGGAACCGCCGTGTTCGACGCCGACCGGGCCGGGGTGCTCGGCGTGGCCCTCGCCTTCGGCATCAGCCTGGCGGTCGCCGCATACCTGATCGGGCCGATCTCCGGCTGCCACATCAATCCGGCGATCACGGCGGCCATGGCCGTGGTCCGCAAGACGCCCGGCCGACTGGTGCCGTACTACCTCGGCGGTCAGATCGTCGGCGGCCTCTTCGGTGCCCTGCTGATCTGGGCCGTAGCCCAGGGCCGCCCCGGCTTCACAGCGGTAGGCGTCGACGGCAAACCGACCGTCGTCTCCGTGAGCGAGGCCGGTTTCGCCTCGAACGGTTACGGCATCCACTCGCCGGACCACTACAACCTCGGTGCGGTCATCCTGGCCGAGATCGTTGCCACCGCGGTCTTCGCCGTGGTCGTGCTCGGCACGACGGCCAAGGGTTTCCCGGTGCCGATGGGCGGACTGGTCGCGGGCGTCGGGCTGGTGCTGGTGCACCTGGTGACCATCCCGGTCAGCAACACCTCGGTGAACCCGGTGCGTTCACTGGCAACGGCGATCTTCCAGCACGGTTGGGCGCTGAGTCAGCTCTGGGTCTTCCTCGTCTTCCCGCTGGTCGGCGGCGCACTCGCCGGCCTCGGCTGGCTCGCCCTCGGGCAGGCGCAGACGGCCGCGGCCGTCACCGCCGACTCGGAACTGGCCACTGCCTCGGCCGGGGGAGACTAGGACGACCCTACGGAAATCCGGGACACGGGGGCCTGCGTGAGGAAGAGTGCGAGGAAGTCGGTCACGCCACCGCGTTCGTGATGATGCGGAACAGACCGGGATGATCCGTGCCGTTTGGGACGTTGTCCGTCCGAGCCTCTACGCTAGGCCCCCGTGACCACCACCGCCGAAGCAGCACGCCCAGCGCCGGGCCCGGCGGCCGACGAGGGCCTCGCCCGTCGGCTGCGCGCCTTGGCGTGCACCGCGCCGCTGCACGACCTCGACAGCCGCAAGGCCAACCTGGCCGGCGAGTACGCGGTCTACGGCATGGCCGAGGTCGGGCTCTCCGCGATCGACCTGGTCACCCTGCACATGGACTTCGACACCGGCGCCGACCGGGACGAGGTCCTGGCCCGGCTCCAGCCGCGCGTCGCCGCGCAGGCCCCCGAGCGCCCCTGGCGGGAGCACGAGCGGGTCGCCAAATGGGTGCTCGAGTCGCTGATCAACGTCGGCAGCGTCGACCGCGGCTTCCGCGCCGTCTACGGCACCTTCGCGTCCGACGGCACGTACATCCGCCGGGACTACGACTTCAAGCTGATCGAGGAGGTCCCTGGCACCGACGGCGGGGTCTACCTCCGCACCACCGACGAGGCCGTCAACGTCCTGGTCGGCGCGCTGGACACCGACGTCACCTCCGCGCAGATCGCCGCCGAGGTCAAGCTGGAGGTGCTGATCCGGCGCGGGCGCCTGGCCGACGCGCAGCTGGCCGCCGAGCAGGCCCGCTACCGCACGGTCCAGTTCAGCGAGTTGCTGCGTCGCGCACTGGAGGCGACCCGCCGCAACGTCCGGGCGGTCGACTGGATGGAGACCGTCCCCGACCTCATCGCCGAGGCGCTGGAGCACATCGCCGACCGCTACCGCCACGAGAACGCGATCCTCACCAATATCCGCAGGGCACGCGACGAGGCGGAGGACCCCGAGCACCGGCGGCGTGCGGCCGAGCTGGTCGACATCGTCAAGGACTGCATCCGCCGGCACACCCAGTTGCAGACCCGCCTGCTGGAGGCCGGTCCGCTCTTCCGCGCCGAGCAGGACCGCCAGGCCTTCGCCACGCTCACCGTGCGCAGCGGGCTCGACCTCTATGGCCAGTTGCTCGCCCCCGTGCTCCCGCTGCCACTGGACCAGGCCTCGGCGGTCACCACGGCGTTCTTCCGCAAGGGCATGGGGCTGCGCACGCCCGGCGCGGTGCGCCTCACCGACCTGATCGACGTCCTGCTGACCCCGCCGGTCGAGCGCGAGCATCTGGGGGCGGAGCTCCCGGAGCCCGACCTGATCTCCACGCCGGACGACAGCCGTTTCTCCGACGAGCAGTTGGAGCACGCCCTCGCCCTGCTCGACCTTCCCCCGGACGCCCCCCGTCGGCTCTCCGGCCTGTTGGCCGAGGCGCGCCGGGCGGACCCGGAACTCCCGTACCTGGTCACCCTCCTGGCCGTCCACGCGGCAAGCCCCTCCGTCGGCACGGCGTACCGCCAGGGCGAGGAGCGGCTGCTCTTCGCCGTCGACGACGGGACGCGCCTGCAGGACGAGGAGTTCGGCGGAGCCGACCTGATCGTCGGCAGCGCGCTGCTGGATGCCGTGGGCATGGCGGCGGACCGTACGGAGGCGAGCTGATGCCGTACCTGGGGGCGCGGGGAACCGCGCGATCAACCACCCTGGGCGGATGGCCCGGCACGTTCAATGACTCACCACATGGGGTGGCTTGTCGCGCGGATCCCCGCGCCCCTGAGGGAGTTGCAACGGCTTCATCTGCATACCTTGAAGGACCGAAGTGATGACTGACGAAATCTACTACGCGCCTTCCACCGAAGGTCCTTCCCGTCCCGCACCGATCACCCCCGCCGACGTCGCCGACGCCGCGCGGCTCGTCTCCTTGGGCGTGCAGCCGAAGCTGCTGCCGTCCCGGGACACCGAGTACGCCGAGCTGATCCGGCGTTACCGGGACGACCCGGCCTTCGCGCGGCTCGCCGACGCGGTCGCGGCCGGGCTCGGCCTGATTGTGCTGGAGGTCTCCGCTCGGGCGGGCATGGCCGTCGCAGCCGCCGAGGACAGCGTCTTCGCCGTGCGGATGGGCGACTACTCGCGCCGCGCCGCGTCCGAGGCCACCGACCGCTTCCTGCACGGGCTGGCGCACCTCGCCGTCGCCGCGCTCGCGTTCCCGCGCCCTGAGGACCTCGCCGACGACGGCTACCTCGGCCGGATCACCGTCAACGGCGTGGACGCCTTCGTCCGGCAGGCCTGCCGCCGCCTGGAGGAGCAGGCCGACGTCGCCGGGGACAACACCGACCCGGTCAGCGACGCGCCCGGCCTGGAGGCGGCCTGGCGGGTCTACGCCCGCCGCAGCGCGACGGGTGCGACCAAGGACGCCCGACGCCTCGCCGGGTCGACCATCGGCATCGTGGGCAAGGCCGTCTCCTTCCTCGTCGACTCCGGCTTTCTGCAGAAGACCTCCGACGACTCCGGCGGTACCTACCGCACCACCGCCCGCTACCAGTTGCAGGTCCGGGACCTGGCCGGGAGCGCCGCGATGGAGGAGTTGCTGGCGCTCGGCATCGTGCCGGTCACCGACGGGACCGGCACGCTGCTGCCGCCGGACGACTCCGAGGACCTGGTCACCGACGCCGGACTCCCGTTCCACAGCGTCTGACCGCTTCGGCAAGACGGCAGCCCGCAGTTGCCCCTGCGGGAGCCGGTGGTCAGTGCTGGGCGAAGAAGATCTCGTTCGTCTCGCGGGCGGCGTAGTAGACCAGGACGTAGCCGGCGAGCGGGTCGGCCCACCACCAGCCGAGCGTGCTGTTCAGCACGAGGCCCACCAGGACCGCTGCGGCGAGCAGCCCGTCGATCAGGGTCACTCTGCCCTCGGTCTTGAGCACCGGGTTGTCCAAGGCGGCGCCGGTTCGGGCCTTGCCGGCGGCCAGCGCGAACATCACGGCGGCCGTCACCGCGGTCCACACGATGCCGAGCGCTGAGTGGTGCGGGTGGAAGCCGGCGACGAGCACGAGGGTGGACTGCACCAGCAGGTAGGCGGCCAGGAGGGAGAAGCCGATCCCGATCAGGCGAAGCGCGCGACGTTGCCTCTCCTCCCCGGTGCCGCTCAACTCCCAGACCACGACGGTGGAGGCGCCGATCTCGATCAGCGAGTCGAGGCCGAATCCGGCCAGGGCGACCGAGCGGGCGGAGATCGCGGCCACACCGAGGACCACGATGCCGACCACGTTCCAGGCCAGCGTCGTGTATTCCAGGGCGAAGCCCCGGCGGAGCAGGGTCGCGCGAGCAGCGTCATTCGAGGTGGTCACCCGGTGAGTCTCGCAAATGGGCATCACGTCACCGTCAGGGGCCCCGGGCGCTGACTGCCGGTCCGCCGCGAGCTCGCGCGCGAGCCCCGCACAGCCGAGCATCTCCTCTGTGGTGATGGTTCGTCATGTGTCGTGCCTCAGCTGCCGGGAGGGGAGCAGGCGGGGTGCGGCGAAACGCAAAGCGAACGCCATGGAGCCCCGCCGCACGCTCGGCAACCATGGTTGACGTGCGACGGAGGACCTCCCGCGAATGTGCGTCGGTCTCCGAAAATCGGACAAGGAAGGTCGCGAAATGCGTAAGTTGACAGTCGCCGCCGTCGGCGGAGTCGCCCTGATCGGCTCGCTCGGCCTGGGCGTCAGCAGCGCGAGCGCCAGCACGGTGTCGGCGAAGGCCGTCGGCCACCAGATGCAGCCCTACGCCGCCAACGGCACGTGGGTGCTGACGAGCGTCGCCACGGGCAAGTGCATCGACGACAGCAACTACGGGCTGCGGGACTTCGGTTGCCAGGACCAGAACGGTCCGTACGCCGGGTTCCAGCAGTTCCGCATCATGGGACAGCCCAACGGCACCGACGTGCTGCAGAGCGTCGCCACGGGCAAGTGCGTCGACGACAGCAGCTACGGGCTGCGGGACTTCGGTTGTCAGGACCAGAACGGTCCGTACGCCGCCTTCCAGCAGTTCACGATGTTCCTGGAGCCCAACGGCTCGGTCGTGCTGCAGAGCGTCGCCACGGGCAAGTGCGTCGACGACAGCAGCTACGGGCTGCGGGACTTCGGTTGTCAGGACCAGAACGGTCCGTACGCCG